>CALGOL010000679.1 GCA_937960755.1 uncultured Azospirillum sp. | reverse complement strand
GGTCGGTTTCAAAATTGCGCTTGGTCTGGCGCGAGGTCTCCAACTGATTTTCCAATTGGCCGATCCGATTGCGCAAGCTGCCTTCGGTGGTGGCCAACCGGCGCTCCAAATCGATACGCTGGGATTCCATTTGCTGGCGGCGGAAGGAATAGTCGCGCAACACCTCGTCGCGCCGTTCCAGCACGCCGCCGCGCTCTTTATCCAAAGCTTCTTGTTCCGGGGTGGAGGCGACGCGGATTTTTTCCTGGATGGTGGCGAGGGGCGAGCCCGGCGACACCGCCATGTTTTCCGCCACGTCCAAGGCTTCGACGATGCCGCCGGACACCGCCTGCACCGTCACCGACTGGCGTTGCAGTTTGAGCGGCGCCGTCACCAACACGTCTTTGGTGGCGATGATCGAATAGATGAACATCGAAATCATCACCACGAACATCATGTAGATCGGGCCGCGCAGCACGGCGGGCGGCGCGCTGTAAAGCAGCGTTGCGGCTTTGATCGGGTGGCGCACCGGCGGCCCGGCGGGGGCGGCTTTGGCGGCGGGCTGTTTCTTCGCCATGCGGCTTTCAAAATGCTCGTTGCTGAGAGAAAGGCTTTGTAATCAAACGCTTTACGCCGGCACGGTGCAGACCTGCTCCCGCAGCCATTCGGCGAAAATCTGATCGGACAAAACCGCTTTCAGCCCATCGGTCAGCTTGGGCGGATGAACGGCGTGGACTTTGTAAACGGTCCAGACCCCATGTTCGCGAAACGGGCCGACCACGTCGCCGGCCTGCGCCGCAAAGGCCGCCGCCTCCACCTCCGCCGGCAAGATGCCGCGGTTGACCGTGCCGATATAGCCGCCGGCGTGGCGGGCGTTTTCGTCGGTGGAATAATCCCGCGCCAGCAGCAGAAAGTCGGCGTCGCCGGACTTGCCCAGCGCATGCACCCGTTCGGCGTCGGCGCGGCTGCGACACAGAATGCGAGCGACCGTGACCGACGCAAAGCGTTCAGGGTCGCGCTTATAGGCCTCCGTCAACCGGCGCGGCGTGGCGATATAGGCTTTTAACGCTTCGCGCACCGCTTCCAGCCGCACTGAACGCAGCCAAGCCGCACGGCCGACGCCGTGAAATTTCAGATAGCGTTCAAAGGTGTCGTCGTCGGTCAAGCCCAGCTCATGCCGACGCTTTAACGCCAGCAAATCCAAAGCCTGCGACGACGGCGCGACGCCGAACCGGCTCGCCGCCTGCTCGATCACCCGATGTTCAATCAATTCGTAAATCGTCGAGCGAAAGACGCCTTTCAGCTTCAATTGCACGATGACATCCGCCACCGTGATCTTTTCGCCCCGCACCGTCGTCACCACCGCATCCGATTGCATACGGCGCGCTCCCCCGTCTGCCTCGTTATTGTCCGCATCGTTACCGACCGAAGCGATAATCGGATAAGGTTTAACATGGATTTTATGAAGGTTGGACAAATCCGCGCGGCAGTCGTATTTTTTCAAATGATTTTCGCCCGGCCGCGGCGGCGAGGACGGTGAAGACGGGAGGCCGCCTTATGGAAGACGATTACCGTCAACTCAATTTCGACCCCGCCGCCGGCCGTGACCCGTCGCCAAATTCCGGCGGCGGCGACCATCAGCTCAGCGAGTGCATCGCCCGCATCGAAGCCTTAAAGCTGCGGGTCTTGGGCAATCCGCGGTTGGGGGAATACGAGCGTTTTGAGATCGTCGGCGAGTTGAACACGTTGCGCGGCGGCTTTTTAAGCCTTTCCGCCCGCCAAAATCGCGCGACGCCGGCAAGCGGGCCGGCAGGCCATCGCCGCCTACACCCTGGTCGACGGCATCGGCGCCCGCGCCGCCGGCAAAGACGACCGTTCCGGCCTGACCATTGAGGGAGTGGTGGGGGAGAACCCGCGCATCCGCGAAAACCTCGACCGCATCGCCCGCATCGCGCCCTCTGATCTAAGCGTGCTGCTGGAAGGCGAAACCGGTTCGGGCAAGGAGTTGTTCGCCCGGATCATTCACTTGAATTCGCGGCGGAAAAACTTTGTGCCGGTAAACTGCGGCGCCCTGCCGGCGGGGGTCATCGAGTCGGAATTGTTCGGCCATGTCAAAGGCGCCTTCACCGGCGCCGCGAACGACCGCAAAGGGCGGTTCGAGGAGGCTGACGGCGGCACCATTTTCCTTGACGAAGTCGGGGAATTGGAGCCGCTGGCGCAAGTCAAGCTGCTGCGCGCCTTGGACGTCGGCGAAATCCAGCGCGTCGGCTCCGATAAAGTGCTGAAAGTAGACGTGCGGGTGGTGGCGGCGACTCACCGCAACTTGGAAAAAATGGTGGCGAAGGGAACGTTTCGCGAAGACTTGTTCTATCGCCTCAACGTCTGTCATTTGACCATTCCGCCGTTGCGCGAGCGCCGCGACGAGGTGGAGCTGTTGCTTGATTTCTTCATTGGCCGCATGAGCGCCGACAGCGCCAAAGCGCCGCCGGCGCTGGAACCCGAGCTCTTGCGCTTCCTGCTCGACGACTATCATTTTCCCGGCAACATTCGCGAGTTGCGCAATCTGGCGCAATACGTCGTGGCGATTTCCAACGGCAAGCCGGTGGGTTTGCGCGATCTGCCGGAACGTTACGTCGAGGCTTTCCACAAACTCAGCGACGCTCCGGCCGCCATCGGCGCCGAACGGCCCGGCGGCCATCGCTCGACGCTGGAAAAGGCCGAGCGCGACCATCTGGTGGAGGCGCTGACCCGCCACCGCGGCGACGTTAGGGCCATGTCGCAAGACCTCACCTTGTCGCGCGCCCGCGTTTACCAGTTGCTGAAGAAGTACGGCATTGATCCGGCGCGCTACCGGACCCAATGAGCATGGCCCGGCGAACGGGCGCCGGCGGTCTTGCGCGGAACCGTCCCGGCGTTTAAGGTCCTATGCGTTCAGTTGAGCCAACCATCGCCCAAGAGGTCGCCATGCGCTCCTTTGACGGACAGCACTCCGACCGTATCGCCATCCGGCGGACGCGCGAACAAAAGGATCGCCAACTGCGGGAGTTGAAGGAGCAGTTGGCGACGCTTAAATCCCACGTCGCCCCGGCGATCCGCGAATCGATCCATAAGCGCATCGCCGAATTGGAAGAAGAACTCAACATGAAGAAGTCCCGCGCTTCGTGAGTCGGCGGCCGGGCCTGACCTTTATTCTGGCGGGGGGCGCGCTTTCCATCGCGCTGTCGGCATCCTCCGCCGCATTCGCCGCCCCGTTGGGGTTGGACGCCGATGAATGCGCCGTGCAACGCGCCCTGCTCGGCAAGGCCGGCCCAGGCTGCCCGCCGGAACCGCCAC
>CALGOL010000678.1 GCA_937960755.1 uncultured Azospirillum sp. | reverse complement strand
GGCTGCGCCCGCCAACGTGCCGGGCGAGGTGGTTGGCGGGCGATTCCTGCCAGCGCCGCAAGTGCAGCAAAAATCATTGCGACCCGGCCATGACAGCATCTATGTCCAGGCGGGCGCCTTCACCGTGGCGGAAAACGCCAACCGGCTGCGCAACCAACTGGCTTATGTCGGCCATGCGTCGGTAAGCGAGGCGGTGGTGTCGGGGCGTCGCTATTATCGGGTGCGCATCGGGCCGCTGGCGTCGGTGGACGCCGCGGATCAGGCGCTCGACAAGGTGATCCAAGCCGGCCATCAAGGCGCCAGAATTATCGTCGATTGATCGGGTGACAGTTTGTTGAGCACGGGAATAGGCCGGAGGGGCCGGAGTGGAGGAAGCATGCGCAGCATGACGAACGGGATCGCGCGGGCGCTGGCGGCTTGGTTGCTCGCCGTCGCGACGACCGCGGCCGGCGGGGCCGCCGCGGGAAACATCGACACCATCGCCCGGCAGGCGATTTTGCTCGACATGACGACGCAGACGGTCCTCTTCGAAAAAAACGCGGATGAACGCATGCCGCCCAGCTCGATGAGCAAGATCATGACGATGTACATGGTCTTCGACGCTTTGCGCGAAGGGCGGGTCAAGCTGGAGGATGCGCTGCCGGTCAGTCAGCGGGCGTGGAAAATGGGCGGCTCCAAAATGTACGTGGAGCTTAACAATAGCATCAAGATCGACGACCTGATTAAAGGCGTGATCGTGCAGTCGGGTAACGACGCTTGCATTGTTTTAGCGGAAGGATTGGCGGGATCTGAAGAAGAATTCGCCCGACGCGCCACCGCCAAGGCCAAAGAAATCGGCCTGACCGGCACTAATCTGGTCAACGCCACTGGCTGGCCTGACCCGCAGCACTATATGACGGCGCGGGATTTGTCGAGATTAGCGCAGCGCCTGGTGATCGACTTCCCAGAATACTACCATTACTATTCAATTCGCGAATTCACCTATCACAAGATAAAGCAGGGCAACCGCAATCCGCTGCTTTACCGCAACATCGGCGCCGACGGGTTGAAGACCGGCCACACCGACGCCGCCGGGTACGGCCTGACGGCGTCGGCGGAACGCGACGGCCGCCGGCTGGTGCTGGTGGTCAACGGCTTGCCCAACATGCAGGCCCGCGCCGACGAGTCCGCCCGGCTGATCGAATGGGGCTTCCGCGAGTTTCAGAACTACGCGCTCTTCAAAAAGGGCGATGTGGTGGACGAAGCTAAGGTTTGGTTGGGGCAGGCCCCCACCGTGCCCGTCACCGTCGCGGCTGACGTCAAAGTCACGATGACCCCCGCTGAACGCGATGGAATGAAAGTGACGCTGGTGACGCCGTCGGCTGTGCCGGCGCCGATCAAACCCGGCGATCCGGTTGGCAAACTGGTGATCTCCGGCCCTGGCTTCTCCGCCAAGGAGATCCCGGTGGTCGCCGCGGCGGCGGTGGAGCGCAAGGGCGTGTTCGGCCGGGCGATCGCCGCCATCTCCCATTATGCGTTGGGAATGTGATGGCGACGGCGCGGCGGCGAGGGCGTTTCATTACGCTGGAAGGCGGAGAAGGGGCGGGCAAGTCGACCCAGGCCCGCCGGCTGGCGGAAGCCCTGGCCGCTCGCGGCGTTGACTGTCTGTTGACGCGCGAGCCGGGCGGATCGCCGGGGGCGGAGGAAATCCGCGCTTTGCTGGTCAACGGGGAGCCGGGGCGCTGGAGCCCGACCACCGAGGCGCTGTTGCTGACCGCGGCGCGCCGCGACCATCTGGAGCGTACGGTTCAACCCGCTTTAGCCGCCGGCCGCTGGGTGGTGTGCGACCGCTTTTCCGACAGCACATTAGCCTATCAGGGTTATGGCGCGGGGCTGCCGCTGGACGATCTGCGGACGCTGTTCCGGCTGGCGCTGGGCGACTTCATGCCTGATCTCACCTTGGTGTTCGACCTGCCGGTCGATGTCGGGCTTGGCCGCGCCACGGCGCGGGCCGGGGGCGAGGATCGTTTCGAGCGCATGGGGCGGGATTTTCATCAGCGTTTGCGCGACGGTTTCCGCGCCATCGCGGCGGCGGAGCCGGAACGCTGCGCCGTCATCGACGCCGGCGCCGACATCGACGCGGTGACCGCCGATGTGCTGGCCGTGGTGTCCGCCCGACTGCCGGAGTCGGCGTCGTGAGCCGCCGCAAGGCCGCCGAACCGGCGGAAGCGGGCGAGGTCGATCCTCACGCGCCGCGGCGCAATCCCATCTTGTTGGGGCATGAGGCGGCGGAAGCGACGCTGTTGGAAGCGTGGGGCGGCGGCCGCATGCATCACGCTTGGCTGATCGGCGGCCCGCCCGGCGTCGGCAAGGCGACGCTGGCTTACCGCTTCGCCCGTTTTGTGCTGGCGCAAACTGAAAATGGCGGCGAGGCTGCGGGCGCTGGGCTGTTTGGCGCGCCGACGC
>CALGOL010000677.1 GCA_937960755.1 uncultured Azospirillum sp. | reverse complement strand
AGGCGCTGCGCGACTGGGTGACCAACGTCGCCGACACCTTCTACATCATCGGCACCGCCGCCGGCCCCCACCCCTACCCCGCCCTGGTGCGCGATTTCCAATGCGTTATCGGCGAAGAGACCAAGGCGCAGATGCAGGAGGCGGAAGGCCGCCTGCCCGACACCGTGGCGGCGTGCATCGGCGGCGGCTCCAACGCCATCGGCATGTTCCACCCGTTCCTTGATGATCCCAGCGTGCATCTGGTGGCGGTGGAAGCCGCCGGCTATGGCGTTGAGACCGGCCAGCACGCCGCCTCGCTGGCGGGCGGGCGCCCCGGCGTCTTGCACGGCAACCGCACCTATCTGCTGCAAGACGAAGACGGCCAGATTATCGAAGGCCATTCGATTTCCGCCGGTCTCGACTATCCCGGCATCGGGCCGGAACATTCCTGGCTGCATGAGGTCGGCCGGGTGGAATACGTCAACGCCACCGACCAGGAA
Organism: uncultured Azospirillum sp.; assembly: GCA_937960755.1. GTDB lineage: Bacteria > Pseudomonadota > Alphaproteobacteria > Azospirillales > Azospirillaceae > Azospirillum. Next base: position 13,719 of record CALGOL010000677.1, on the reverse strand, counting down.
GCGTTGGACGCCTTCCAACTGCTCTCTCAGGTCGAAGGCATCATTCCGGCGCTGGAATCGGCGCATGCGCTGGCCGAAGTGGTCAAGCGCGCGCCCAAGCTGCCGAAGGATCATCTGATGGCCGTCTGCCTGTCGGGCCGCGGCGACAAAGACATTTTCTCCGTCGCCAAGCATTTGGGAGTGGAACTGTGACCGCCGCCGCATCGCGCGCCACCGCATCGCGCATTGAACGCCGCTTCGCCGCCCTGAAGGAACAGGGGCGCGCCGGTCTTGTCGCCTTCGTCACCTGCGGCGATCCCGACTACGACGTCTCGTTGGAAATCCTCAAAGGTCTGCCGGCGGCCGGGGCCGACGTCATTGAACTCGGCATGCCGTTCACCGACCCGATGGCGGACGGCCCGGCGATTCAGGCGTCTTCCTTGCGGGCGCTGAACGCGGGCGGCAAGATGAGCCGCACGCTGGCGGCGGTGCGGGCGTTCCGCGCCGACGATGATGAAACGCCGATCGTGCTGATGGGTTATTACAACCCGGTCTACGCCTATGGCGTCGAACGCTTTCTGGCCGACGCCAAGGCGGCTGGCGTCGACGGGCTGATCGTCGTTGATTTGCCGCCGGAAGAAGACGGCGAACTGTGCGTTCCGGCGTTGAAGGCGGGGGTGCATTTCGTCCGTCTCGCCACCCCGACGACCGACGCGGCGCGGCTGCCGGCTGTGCTGAAGAACACCTCCGGCTTCGTCTACTACGTGTCGGTCGCCGGCATCACCGGCGCGGCTTCGGCGACGGACGACGCCATATCGGCGGCGGTGGCGCAGTTGAAGGCGCACACTGACCTGCCGGTGGCGGTGGGCTTCGGCATCAATACGCCGGATCAAGCGGCCAACGTCGCCCGCGTCGCCGACGCCGCGGTGGTGGGCTCCGCCATCGTCCGCAAGGTCGCGGAAGGGCTGGACGAGAACGGCAAGGCGAAGCCCGGACTGGCGGCGAACGTGCTGGCTTTCGTGCGCGAACTGGCCGACGGAGTGCGGAGCGCCAGGAGGTAAGCGCGATGGGAAGCAGGACGCGCGAACAAGTACTCGACGATGCGAAGCGTCTGCACATGCTGACGCCGGAAACCATCGCTGCCTTGGAACTAACGCCAATTCCGAACGAGGTGGAAGTTCGGGAGCGGCTGGTGGACTATAAATCGCGCGTCAACGCTTTGTATGACCAGATTGAACGTTGGACGGCCGAGAGCGGCGATGGTTACGCCGCGCGCCGCAGCGGCGTCGATTATCTTTTCGAACGCTACATGGCTTACTGGGAATTGCCGGACGAGGAAGTGCCTTTACTGTCCGTTTACGCGCCTGATGGCGCAGAGGTGCTGCGCTTTCGCCCCAACGGCGCCTGGGTGACGCTGACCAACGGTCGCGTCGCCATCGAAACCCCCAACACGCCGCCGCGGCGTTGGCGCGATCTCCGCTTGCTTGACAAGTCTGAGGAAGGGCAAGCGTCGCAGTGGGTTCTATGGGGAAATCGCGACTCAAGGCTGGGCTCGGAGCCGTTCAATCAGGAAACCTTCATCCGCCTCGTCAAGGAAAAGCATGAATCGCTTTGACGACGTTCTGGCGGCGTACCTCCCATTCTCCGAACCGGCGCTAACCGACCCGAACGGCGCCGGATTGGGGAGCGGGTCAGGAGCCGGATTCGGAGATGGAGGCGGATGGGGCGGCAGCGGGCCGCCTCCCGGCAATCCTGAAATCGTTATCGCCGGCCTCTACTTGATGCTGTTCGCCCAGTTTGAGGCCGAGGTTAACCGCCGATCCGCTCTCTTGATAAAGGAACATAAGGAAAAGACGGACTGGCGTGAGCGGCGCGTCTGGGACGCCCTGGACGAAAAGAACGTCAGCAGCATTTCGTTTGCGCGGCGCCTCTCAATGCTGATCGACAAAGGGCGCCCCATTTACGCGGCCATGCAAAAGCTGTATCTGGAACGCAACCTGCTCGCCCACGGGGCCAAGTCCAGTTTGGATGTTGATATGTCCGACGCTATTGAGACGATAGAGGCGGCCGTCGCCGCAATGGAAGAGAACCCATGAACTGGTTGACCAACTATGTCCGTCCCAAGATCCGCGCCCTCTACGCCCCGCGGGAGATCCCGGATAACTTGTGGGACAAATGCCCGCACTGCGACTCCATGCTGTTCATTCGCGAGCTGGAGGAAAACCTGCGGGTCTGCCGCCATTGCGGCCACCACATGCGCCTCGGGCCGGTCGAACGGCTGGGCATGCTGTTCGACGGCGGCGAATACAAGCTGATCGACGTGCCGAAGGGTCCAGTGGACCCGCTGAAGTTCCGCGATCAAAAGCGCTACACCGACCGCTTGAAGGAAGCCCAGAGCAAGACCGGACGGCAGGACGCCATCATGGTCGGCCAAGGCGCCGTCACCGGGGTTAAGACCGTCATCGCCGCCTTCGATTTCGGCTTCATGGGCGGCTCGATGGGTATCAACGTCGGCGAAGGCATCGTCGCCGCGGCGAAAGCCGCCGTCGCCGCCAAGGCCCCCTTGGTGGTGGTCCCGGCTTCCGGCGGCGCCCGCATGCAGGAAGGCATCTTGTCGCTGATGCAGATGCCGCGCTCCACCATCGCGGTGGAGATGGTCAAAGACGCCGGCCTGCCCTACGTCGTCATTCTGACCGATCCGACCACCGGCGGCGTCACCGCCTCCTTCGCCATGCTGGGCGACATCCACATTGCGGAAAAGGCGGCGCAGATCGGTTTCGCCGGGGCGCGGGTTATTGAAAGCACCATCCGCGAGACCCTGCCGGAAGGCTTCCAGCGCGCCGAGTATCTGCTCGATCACGGCATGGTCGACATGGTGGTCGACCGTAAAGACCTGAAGGAAACCCTGGGCCGCGTGCTGGCGCTGCTGACGCAGCCGGTGCGCAAGGGCAAAGCCGGCGGCGCCGACGACGTCGGCATTCCTGAACTCGCCGATCTCACTCCCGCCGGCCAGCAGGCCGGCCAGGACGACGATAGCGACATCCGCCAAGCGGGAGACCGCCCCTGATCGGCGGCGCCGCAGACCGCGCCTACGCCCGTTTTTCTCCTGTCGCGGGCGCCCCGGCCATTCAGCCGGGACTAAGCCGTATGGTCGAAATGCTGGCGCGCCTTGGCGCGCCGCATCGGCGTTTGGCGCCGGTGATTCACGTCGCCGGCACCAATGGCAAAGGCTCCACCGTCGCTTATTTGCGAGCCATATTCGCGACGGCTGGCCTCAAGGCGCACGCCTTCACCTCGCCCCACCTGATAAGCGTACGGGAATGCGTACGGCTGGCCGGCCGACTGATCGACGACGCGGCGCTGGCCGACGCCTTCGCCCGCGTCGAAGCGGCCAGCGACGCGGCGTGTCGGCCGACGCCGTTTGAAGCGCTGACCCTGGCGGCATTGCTGGTCTTCGCCGAAACCCCGGCCGACGTCGTGTTGATCGAGGCCGGCATGGGCGGGCGGGAGGACTGCACCAACGTATTTGACGCCCCGGCCGTCTCGGTGATTACCGCGATTTCCTACGATCATTTGGAGTTCCTCGGCCCCACTCTGGCCGACATTGCCGCCCATAAAGCCGGGATCCTCAAGTCGGGACGGCCGGCGGTGCTGGGATCGCAGCCGTATGTCTCCGCTTGGGACGTGGTGCGGCGCAGGGCGGCCGATATCGGCGCGCCGATCCTGACCGCCGGGCTGGATTGGCTGGCGTACGCCGATGGCGACGGCATGGCGTACGTCTCCCCCCGCGGCTTGCGTTCATTGCCCCGCCCGGCGCTGGCGGGCGCGCACCAGATCGCCAACGCCGGCGCCGCCATCGCGGCGATTGAGGCGGCCTTCCCCGATTTGGCGCGCAACGACATCTTCGTCGCCGGCCTGACCAGCGCACGTTGGCCCGGACGGTTGCAGGAGCTTGCGCCGCGGGGCGGCATGCGGATTTGGGTCGACGGCGGCCATAATGATTCAGCCGGCTTGGCTTTGGCGCAATGGGCGGAGGAGGAGCCGCCGATCAGTCTGGTGGTTGGCATGCTGGCGAATAAGGACGTCGCGGCGTTTCTGGAGCCGCTGGCCCCGTTTGTCGATCAACTGACGGCGGTTCCTATCAAAAACCCGCCCCGCCCCGCCCATGCGCCCGCCGAGATTGTCGCCACGGCGGAGGCGTTCGGCCTGTACGCCTCCCAAGCCCCCGATGTGGCTGCGGCGCTGGCGCACTTATCGGCGCTAGGCGCCCGCCGCGCTTTGGTGTGCGGTTCGCTGCATCTGCTGCCGGAAGCATTGCCGCCCGATTTCATGGAGGACGCGCCATGAAGCTGCCTGATCCAGTCGCCTTTCTGGCCGAGGTCGCGGCGCGGCGCGGCTGGGAGTTCACCCTGCTCGACCCTGATTCGGGCTATCTCTGCGAGGTGTCGGACGGCCGCAACGCCTTTCTCTCTGGCGCCGGCAAGGTGTCGGCCTATCCGCTCAACGCCGCCACCGCCGCCTCCATCGCTTCCGACAAGACCCACACCGCCCGATTGCTGACGCGCGCCGGCTTGCGTACGCCCAAAGGCGAACATTTCTTCACCACTGACCGCTTTAGCGCCAAGCGCCCGCCGGGTCGGCGCGCCGACGAAGCCGCCGCCTACGCCGAACGGCTAGGCTTTCCTGTCTTCGTCAAACCCAACGACGGGTCCTGCGGCGCTTACGCCGACACGGCGTTCAACGGCGCCGACGTGCGCCGGCTGCTGGACGCCATGGCGGAAGCGCATCCGGTCGCCTTGGTGCAAGAGTTGCTCCACGGGCGGGAATTCCGCGTCTTTGTGGTGGACGGCGCGCCGCTGTTCGCCTATGAGCGCCGGGCCGGCGGCCTTGTCGGCGACGGCGCCGCCACGGTGGCGGAACTGCTGGCGCGGGGCAATCGCGCGCTCGTCGCCGACGGCATGACGCCCATCCCGCTCGATTCTCCTTACCTGTTAAACCGACTTGTCGCCGTCGGCATGACGCTAAACACCGTCCTGCCGGCTGGAGCGACATTTCAGGCGTCGCCTCGCCGCAATATCTCCGCCGGGGCGTCGGTGGCGGCGTTCACCGCCGATTTCTCCCCGGCGTTTCGGGCGTACGCGCGGTCGGCCGCCGCAGCACTCGGCTTGCGGGTCTGCGGGTTGGACGTCATGTCGCCGGATGATCTGCGCGACCCCGGCGCTTTGACCTTGCTGGAGGTCAACAGCAACCCGTCGCTGTCCGGCCTCGCCCAGTCCGGCCGACGCGACGTCGTGTTGGACGCCTGGGAACGCATCGCCGACATCTGGTTTAAGGAAGCCGCTTCGTGACCGCCGCCCCGCCCGTCGATGACCTCATACATCGCCTGATGAGCCGCCCCAAGACTGGCGACGGCGTCGGCCTGCACCGTATGGAGCGGCTGCTGGCGCCGGCGCTGGCGGGCGATTGGGGGCGGCGGCTCGACGCGATCAAGGTGACCGGCTCCAACGGCAAGGGCAGCGTCGCCCGGCTGACCGCCGGCCTACTGGAAGCCCTGGGGCAGGAATGCGGTCTGTTCACCTCGCCCCACCTGCTGCGCTTTAACGAGCGCATCGAATGCGCTGGTCAGGCCATCTCGGACGACGACCTTTGCGCCGCCGTGGCGCGGTTCCAAGCCGCAGAAAACGACCTGCTGCGCGCATGGCCCGATGAGCAGGTCGGCGCGTTCGAGGCCTTCACCGCCGTCGCGATGGATTGGTTCTCAACTCGGCGTCCGGCCGCGCTGGTGCTTGAAGCCGGCGTCGGCGGGCGTTACGACGCCACCCGCGCCATTCCCGGAAACGTCGCGGCGCTGACGTCGGTCGATCTTGAGCACGCCGACATCCTGGGTGATCGGCTGGAGCTTATCGCCTACGACAAGGCCGACCTGTGCCCGGACGGCGGAACGCTGGTGTTGGGCCGCTTGGCGCCCGATTTGCGTCGCCGGCTCGACGCCTACGCCCGGCTGCGCCGGCTGCAGCTTGTGACGTGGGAGGATGTCGGCAGCGTGCGGCGCTTACAGCTCGATTCCGACGGCATGCGCGCTGACCTCGACCTCTTCGGCGAACCGCTGGACGACGTGCGCTTTTCGCTATTGGGCGAACACCAAATCGTCAACGCGCTGACCGCCGCCGGCTTGGCGCGAGCGTGGCTCAATCGCCAGGGCATGGACGTCAACGCCGCCGCCTTCGCCGCCGCCTTCCGCTGCGCGGTGGGAAACGCCCGCTGGCCGGGACGGCTGGAACGGATCAGTGACGATCCACCGGTCTATATCGACGTCGGTCACACCCCGGAAGCGATGAGCAGCACGCTCGCCGCCCTGCCCCATTTGGCGGCGGGCCGCAAGGTGCTGCTGGTGTGCGGCGTGTCGTACAACAAAAACGCTGAAGGCGTGGTTGCGGCGCTTGCCCCGGCGGCCGACCGGCTGGTTTGCACCCGCGCCCATCACCGTGGCGGCGATTCGACGAGAGTAGCCAACGCGGCGAAGGCGCTGCGCCCGGATTTGCCGATGCGGATCGAAGACGATCTGGAGAAGGCCGTTCAATCGGCGGTGCGCGAAGCGCGCCGCGACGGTATGCTGGTGTTGGTGGCGGGCGGCCTGTTCTTGGCGATTGAGGCTGCGGCGATCCTAAAAGGCGACGACGCAAAAGCCCTGCGTTTCTTTTAGTTATTGTCGAATTCGGAAATAATCGGCTTTAAAGGCTTAAGGTTAAGCTTAAAAAAGCCGTTCGGTGGAAGCCCACGGCCATCCTCTGCTTTCTATCGGTAGCGTAGCGCAAGGGGGGAAGCCGATTTTTTTCGGTAATAGCGAGCGCTTTATCGGTTCAGCGTCGCCGGGAGCCGCCGCTGGTGGCGCCGGAGCGCTGCATTTTAGCGCCGGTGAGGTTGGCGCCGTCCAGCAGCGCGCCGTCCAGCACCGCATCGGTAAGGTTGGCCTGATTGAGCGTCGCCGCGATCAAAAAGGCGCCGCGCAGATTCGCGCCGGCTAGGTTGGCGGCCCAGGACCGGCCGGTGCTGCGGCCGCCGGCGTCTTTGATTTCCGCCGGCCCCATCTGCCCGCGGCTGAGATCGGCGCCCACCAGACTGGCGTAACTGAGATTCGCCCCTGACAAGTCGACGCCGTAAAGATTGGCGCCGTCCAGCAAGGCGCCCGACAAATCCGCCATCATGAAACGCCCGCCGGCCAGCGAAGCGCCGGTCAGATTAGCGCCGCGCAGCGAGGCCCCCGACAGGTTGACGCCGCGCAGATCGGCTCGGCTAAGATCGGCGCCGTCCAACTCCGCCCGCTGGCCCTTGCGGCCGTTGCTGTCGATCCAGCGTTCATGATCGAAAATCGCCCGCTGCACCTGAGATCCCAGCGTGTCGATCGCTTTGGCGAAGAGCGCGTTCGCCAGCAAGGCGTCGGTCATGTCGCAGTCGCTCAACCGCGCGCCGACCAGATCGGCGGCGGAAAAATCCGCCCCGGCGACCAGCGCGCCGGTGAGGTTGGCGCTCGACAAGCAGGCCCGCGCCAACAGCGCGTCGGTCAGCAGGGCGCCCGACAAATCAGCGTTGCGCAAAAGGCTGTCGCACAAATTGGCCGACGACAGGTCGGCGCGGCGCAACAGCGCCCCCGACAGATCGGCGGAGGCCTTTTTCGCCCCTTCCGGCGACGGCGGATGCAGCCGCGCCAGCGCGGTTTGCCGCAGTAGACGATTTTGCGGATTGTCCCTGCCCGCCGCCTCCCGCGCCGACAAATCGGACAATGGCCCGTTCAGATCCGCATCCGCCCCGCCGGGGCGCAGATCGGCGCCGCGCAAGCAGGTTTCGGTGAAGTCCGCCGCCCGCAGACGGGCGCCGCGCAGATTGCTGCGGGAAAGGTCGGCTTTGGAGATGTCGGCGTCGTTGAGGTCGACGCAATAAAGGTCCGCCCCCGAAAGGTTCGCCGCATGCAGCCGCGACCGCGCCAGCCGAGCGCCGATCATCCGCGCCGACCGCAAATCGCGATGCGCCAGATCGACCCCTTCCAGGTCGGCGAGCGTTAAGTTCGCCCTGGCGCCGCCCGGCAAGCCTTTTACCCAGCGGGTGTGACGGTCCAGCACCTCAGACAACTGGTCGGGGCGAACCGTCGTCTGGGTTAGCGCGTTGGGCGTCGCCAGCAAGGGGAAGGAGGTAAGCACCGTTTCAGCGTCGCAATATTCTTGCCGATAGATTTCAGGCCTAGAGTATCCGCCCCGGAGAGTTACCGAAGACTAAACGCCGCGCTGATTTTGCGCGTTGCATAAATGATACGACAGATGCGATTATGAAACACCCGATGGACGCCGGCCTAATGTTTGGCTATCGAATAAAACTCAAGCCATTGGCGGCGACGCGCAAAATGCGGGGCGAACATGACCCAGGCGATACGCAACTGGTTGTGGAGCATTGGACGGACGGCGGCGCTGGCTTGCTGCGTCTCGGCCCCGGTCGGCTGCGCCATGTTTGCAACTCCGGCTTTCGCCGCCCTAGACGACGACCCGCTTTCTTTAGCGGCGGAAACCGTGTTGAGCGGCGTCGCCGCCCCCGACGTCGCTGCAATCGCCCGCCGCTTGACCGACGATGACGCCCGCGTCGCCGACCGGCGGGTCGATTTGGAAGGCTTGCGGCGGTTTTATGCAGGGCGCGGCTTTGCGCCCGTCTGGTTGAAGCCGGCGGGCGCCGGCGGGGCGCCGTTCGTCCCGGCCGCTGCGGCCACCCTGCGCGTGCTGGAAGATGCCGCCAAGGAAGGGCTTGTTCCGGCCGCTTATCACGTCGACTCGCTGAACGCGCTGGCGGCGGACGGCGCGTCGGCGGACGACCGCCTGTCGATGGAAATGCTGCTGACCGACGGCCTATTGCGCTATGCGCGCGATCTGCGCGCCGGCCGAACCGCGCCGCGCCGCATCAGTCGCGATATTCAGGTTTCCCCCCCCAGTGTAAACGCCGCCGATGTGGTGCGCCGCACCGCGGAAAGCGACCAGTCCGCCGCCGTGCTGGCGGCGCTGGCCCCCGCAAATCCGACCTACCGCGGGCTGCGCGACGCTTTGGCGACGCTGCGCCGGACGGAACAGGCTGGCGGTTGGCCGGCGGTTCCCGCCTTGAAGGGCAAAACCAAACTGGAGCCGGGCGGATCAGACCCGGCCCTGCCGGCGCTGCGCGACCGTTTGGCCGCCAGCGGCGATTATCACGGCCCGCGCGGCAAGTCGCAGGTTTATGACGCGCCGTTGCGCACCGCGGTGGCGCGCTTTCAGACTCGCCACGGGCTGGAGCCGGACGGCGTCGTCGGCCCAGGCTTGTTGGCGGAAATCAACGTGCCGGTGGACGTCAGAATCGCCCAGGTGGAAGTAAATATGGAGCGGGCGCGCTGGCTGCCCGACGATTTGGGCGCGCGTTACGTCTGGGTGAACGCGCCGGAATTCAAGTTGACCGCGGTGGACGGCGGCGCGCCGGCGTTCAGCATGAAGGTGGTGGTGGGCGCCAAGCCGAGGCGCACCCCGGTGCTGGTGTCGTCGATCTCGTCGGTCGTGCTCAACCCGACCTGGACCATGCCGCCGCGGCTGGCCAAGGAAGACTATCTGCCGAAGTTGCAAAAGAACCCCGGCTATCTGGCGGAAAACGGCTTTTCGGTCTATCCGAACTGGAGCGCGGGGGCCAAGCCGCTGGACGCCCGCAAGATCAATTGGAAGGCGATGAGCCCGGCGACGATGTCGCATCTGAAGTTGCGCCAAGACCCCGGCCCCAAGAACGCTTTGGGACAGATCAAGTTCAATATCGCCAACGATTTCGACGTCTATCTGCACGACACCCCGTCGCGCGACAAATTCGCCCGCTCGATGCGCGCGCTGTCTTCGGGTTGCGTGCGCTTGGCCGAGCCGATGACGCTGGCGAATTTTGTCTTCGCCGAGATGCCGGAATGGGGAGCGGAGCAACGCAAGTCGGCGCTGGACAGCAAAAAAACCAAGTATGTCACGCTGAATCAGTCGATTCCCGTCTATATCCTCTATCAAACCGCCTGGGTGGCGGCTGACGGCGCGCTGCACTTCCGCCCCGACATTTATGAACGCGACGCCGAGACCTTAACGGCGTTGGCGAAAAGCGGCCCCGCCGGCGGCGCCATCCGCACGGCGATGAACGCCCGGTGATATTAACCATTAAAGACTTGACATAACCCCGCCCCGATGGCTTTTGCTTTGCTCGGCGTTAGCGTGCGCAGCGATGGCGGACAGGGGGGGCGACATGGCGCTTTTTGGCTTTGGCGCGAAGAATCCGGACGATCAGCAAGAAGATATTGAGCCAGCCGCGCTCGGCAGGCGCGATTTTCTGCGTTTTGGCTTCGGGGCCGCGGTGGCTGGCGCATTGATGACGCCGGAAGACGCCCTCGCCGCGGTGCGCGCGCCATCCCGCATGGTGCATCTGCACAATCTCCATACCGGCGAACAAGCCCGTGCGGAGTATTGGGTTAAGGGTCAGTATGTCCGCTCCAGCCTGCGGCTTATCAACCGCGTGTTGCGCGACCACCGCAGCGGCGACGTCCACCCGATGGACCCGCGCTTGCTGGATCAGATTTATCTGCTGACCCGCGCCGTCGCCAAGCGCGGCCCGGTGGAGATCATCTCCGCCTACCGCTCGCCGGAAAGCAACGCCATGCTGCGGGAAGAAGACGGCTCCGGCGTAGCCCAAAACAGCTACCACATGCAGGGCCGCGCCGTTGACATCCGCGTTCCCGGCATGCCGTTGCGCCAGTTGCGCGCCGCGGCGTTGCGGTTGAAGGCCGGCGGCGTCGGTTTTTATCCGCGCTCCAACTTCGTGCATATCGACACCGGCCCGGTTCGCCACTGGTAAGCCGGCCTCCACCCGCCCGCTTGACCCCCGTCAAGGCCGCTTGGCCGTCCGCGCTGGAAAGTCTCTTCCATGCGCAACGACGCCTGAAAGGCCGCTCCCATGCCGGGTTGGAAAGATATTTTTGAGCCGGAAGAGACGGTCGGCCGGCTTTGGCATCGCCTGATCGCCCGCGAAGCCAACAGCTATCCGCATTATCCCGAGGCCGCCGCATCGCTGACGGCTTTGCGGCCTCGTCTGGCGGTGTTTTTCCGCGCGTTGGGCGGCGACCGTGGCGTTCGGCTGGCGGCTGGCGCCGCCCGCACCTCCGGCCACCGGCTGTCGTTCCGCGCTCTGGTCGCCATGGGGGAAGAACGGGTCAACGCCGCCCGCATGGATGGCGACGCGCTGGAACTGCCGCCGGAAATCGACCTTTTCCCCGATAAAGCGCTGAACGAAGCGGCCTACGAATGGCTGGCGGCGTTTTTCGCCCATGTCGAACCGATGAACGACCGGCCGATTGATCCGCTGGCGGCCGACATTCTGACCATTCGCCGCGCCAGAGCCGCCGCCCGAGCGGCGCTGACGCGCTGGCCGGGGTTGCGCCCGCTTTATCTTGAGCTTGCGCAGGGCGTGTTGAGCGTCCGTCCGGCGCTTGTCCTTCCCGATGGCGAAAAACAGTTGGAGGAAGCGGTGCGCCGCGTCCTCGCCGATCCTTTCGCTGACGATCCGATGCTGGACGGCGACAGCGTGCTGACCCGCCGCAGCGCCCCCGCCGGCTATCGTCCGTTTCTGCCCGTGCCGCTGTGGGGCGAAGCGATTCGGCGCGAACCCGCCCCGACAGCCGAAGCGCCGGAGCCGGACGACCGCGACGACGCCGACAAGCCGCAGCCCCAGGCCCAGCAAGGCGACAACAAGCGACGCAAAGCCAAGCGGCGCGACAACGATCAGACCCGGCGGAAGGACCCGCTGCTGCTGAACCGCTTTGAAAAAATCCTCGGCCTCGCGGATATGATGAACCTTGCCCGCAAGGTGGAGGACGACGACGAGGAAGGCGCCAAGCAGGCCGCCGACGATCTGGATGAAATCACCGTCGGGCCGCATGAGCAAAAGGCGGCGACCCGGCTGAAATTCGACTTGGACTTAGCGCCGTCGCAAGCCGACATCGCGCCGATCATCGCCGAAAAAACCTACCCGGAATGGGATTGGCGCAAAAACGGCTACCATCGCGATCATGTTCGGGTGATCGAGCGGGTCGGCGCCGAAGAAGGCGACGACTGGACCCCCAACGACGTGGCGCGTCGCCGCATCAACCGGGTGCGCCGGCAGTTTGAAGCGCTAAGGCCGAAGCGGGAAATTTTCACCGGCCAGCCCGACGGCGACGACATCGATCTTAACGCCCTGGTGCGGGCGCGGGCCGACCGCATCGCGGGCGGCGTGGTCTCGAACCGGCTGTACGTGCAGGCGCGCAACAACGCCCCTGATTTAGCGGTGGCGGTGCTGATGGACGTCTCGCTTTCGACGGACGGTTGGGTGGACGGACACCGGGTGCTCGACGTCGAACGGGAAGCTCTGCTGGCGCTCAGTCAGGGACTGGCGGCGTGCGGGACCAGCTTCGGCCTTTACACCTTCACCTCCAAGCGGCGGGCCAACGTCTGGATCGACACGCTCAAGAGCTTTGACGAACCCCACAGCGCGAAAACGTCGCGGCGCATTCAGGCGTTGCGCCCTGGCTTTTACACCCGCATGGGGGCGGCGGTGCGCCATGTCGCCAGCCTGCTGGCGGAACGGCCGCAGAAACAAAAACTGCTGCTGCTGCTGTCCGACGGCAAGCCCAACGACATGGACCATTACGAAGGCCGATACGGCGTCGAAGACACCCGCGTCGCCATTCGCGAAGCGCGCCGGCTGGGATTGGCGCTGTTCGGCATCACGGTGGACGCCGAAGCGCGGGACTATTTCCCCAGCCTGTTCGGCCGCGGTCATTACGCCATCTTTCCCAACGTGTCGCGGCTGACCACCGCCCTGCCCGCCATCTATCGGTCGGCCACCGGCTACGCGCCGGGGCGCTGACGGTTATCGCCATTCTTTTTTAGTCGGAAAAATTTGCCGGGCGGACGCAGGAGCGCTAGCGCATACTGCGTAACATCAGCAAGCACGAGCTGAGCGGGACGGCGGCGGTTGGGCATATTTCGAGGGAAGCCGCGGTCCGCCGCGCTTCAAGAAGCGAGCGATGAGGAATTGATGGCGGAGATCGCCGCCGGGGGACGGGCGGCGTTCGATGTTCTGTGCCGCCGCCACCTCCAGCGTAGCGTCCGCTTGGCTTATCGCGTTCAGCCGTGCTGGCGCGATGCGGAAGAGATCGCTCAGGACGCTTTTCTGCAAGTTTGGGATCAGGCGGATTCGTGGCGCGCCGACGCCGGCGCGCGGTTCTCCACCTGGTTTTACCGGGTGGTGGTCAATCGCGCCATCGATTACCGCCGCCGGCATAAGTCCTTTTCGCCGCTGGAGGACGCCGGCGATCCGCCCTCGCCCGATTTGGGGGCGGAAGCGGCGGTGGAGGAGCGACAGTTGGCGGCCTGCATTGATGCTGTGATCGCCGACTTGCCGGAACGGCAGCGCGCCGCCTTGGCGCTTTGTTACTATGATGAACTGACCTGCGCTGAAGCGGCGCGGGTGATGGAGGTGTCGGTGTCGGCGATGGAAAGTCTGCTGGTGCGGGCGCGTCGGGCGGCGCGCAGCAAACTGCGCGATATCGTCGGCATGACGGGCGCCGGTCTGACGGATGGAGGCGAGACATGAATATCGAACGCTTTCAGTATCTGGCCGAAGCTTTCGGCGGCGATCTGTCGCGTTGGCCGGCGGGCGAGCAAAAGGCCGCCGCCG
>CALGOL010000676.1 GCA_937960755.1 uncultured Azospirillum sp. | reverse complement strand
TGGTCGCAACTGACGGCGGACGAACAGGCCAAAGCCAAACGCGACGGCGTGGTTCCCCACGATTACCCCGAGCCGGTGGCCGAGGACTGGCCCGACCTGATCGACATTGTCCGGCGGTTGGTGAAGCCGCAACGGGAGAAATTAAAAGGGAACCCTGACGCAGAGCGGCGTCGAAAAAATTGGTGGAAGTGGGGAAGAATAACACCAGCATTCGATGTTGCAAGAAAATCAGGAAGGGAAATTATAGCAACATCTCGCGTTTCACCGCATCTTTCTATCTCTATAACTTCAAATAACTTAGTGTTTGCAGAAACAACAGTTGCAGTTTGCAGTGCAAACATAACAAATTTTATTATCATTCAGTCCCGCCCCCACGAAGTTTGGACACGATTCTTCGCATCCACACTGGAAGATCGTCTTCGCTATACCCCAAGCGACTGCTTCGAAACCTTTCCCTTCCCGGCCAATTTCCAGTCCGACCAAACCTTGGAATCCGCCGGCCAAGCCTATCACGACCACCGCGCGGCGCTGATGGCGGCGCGGAACGAGGGGCTGACCAAGACCTATAACCGCTTCCACGACGCGGACGACAACGCGCCGGACATCGTACGCTTGCGGGAATTGCACGACGCCATGGATCAGGCGGTGTTGCGCGCCTACGGCTGGGCGGATTTAATTCCTCTCGCCGTTCCGGTTCATCTCGACGACAGCAATGAGGACGACCACAAGTATCAGGGGCGGTATTTCTGGCCCGCCGACGTCCGCGATGAAGTGCTGGCCCGCCTGCTGGCGCTCAACGCCGAACGCGCCGCGCAGGAAAAAATGCTGGGGATTTCTCCCGAAAAAAGGGTATACGGGGCGGACGAGGACGATGAGGAAGATTGAGGTTTTCGCCTGTGAACCGTTATGCGCCGACCAAGCCGCAACGCATCCGTGATCCGCTGCATAATTTGATCGAGTTTGGGTTTCGTTTCGACGATCAAATCGAACATGCGGTCTGGGCGGCGCTCCAGACCCGTCCTTTTCAGCGTCTGCGCCGCGTTCGGCAACTGGGCTTTTCCGAACTGGTCTACCCCGGCGCCACCCACACCCGCTTCGCCCATTCGTTGGGGGTTTTCCACACCGCCCGGCGACTGATGGACGCCATTAAACGGCATGTCGAATCCCATGGCGGACGTTATCTGCACCATCAGGCGAATGTGGCCCTGGCGGCGGCGCTGGTTCATGACGTCGGTCACGGCATGTTCAGCCACGCCTTTGAAGAGGTGGGAAAGACGCTGAACCTGAAAATGGCCCATCATGAACATGTCAGCGACGCCTTGATCCGCGACAGCGAAATCAAGCGGGCGTTCGAAGAACTCGGGCTCAACTTCGCTGACGAGGTAGCCGACGTGATCTCACGCGGGCGTCCCGGCAACCTTTACGACGCCGTGGTGTCCAGCCAGTTTGACGCCGACCGGCTGGATTACATGCGGCGCGACCGGCTGATGACCGGCGCCCAGGGCAGCGGCATCGATTTCGATTGGCTGATCGCCAATCTGGAGATCGGCTCCGTCCCCTACGGCGTCGACGAACAGGCGATGAAGCCGATTGAAACCTTCGTGTTGGGGCCGAAAGCGTTCCACGCCGCCGAAGCCTATGTTCTGGCGCTGTTTCAGCTTTACCCGACGGTGTATCTGCATAAAACGACGCGGGCGGCGGAAAAGCTGTTTTCGGCGATGATGATCCGGCTAATCGCCTTGGCCCAGAAGGGGGATTGGGCGAAAACCGGCCTGCCGGAAAAACACCCGATTATCCGCTTCGCCCTCGATCCAAACAGTCTGGAGCGGGCGCAGGCGCTGGACGACACGGTGTTCTGGGGCGCGTTGCCGATGCTGGCGGAAGCCGACGATCCGCTGATTTGCCAGGGCGCGCTACGGATGCGGGATCGTCGCCTGCCCAAATGCGTCGATATCCGTTCCAAGATCACGCCGCCGGTCCCCGCTAACCGCGTCCGCTCCGCCGAAGAACGGTCGGAGGAGAAAAAGCGCGCCGACCGCCTGAAAGAGCGGATCACCATTAGGCTGAAGGAGTGGGCGGAGAAAAACTCCCCCGCCGTCCCGCGCATTCTGATCGATTCCGCCAGCCGCACCCCCTATAAGCCCTTCAAGCAAACCACCGGCCCGCTGAATCAGATACTCATCCGCACGGTCGATGGTAATATTCGCGATATGGCGGAATGCTCGCCGGTGGTGTCGGGGATTGAGACGTTTGAAGTGTTCCGCGCCTATGTCGATGAAAACGATGTGGACGCCAAGTCGTTGGTCAATAAGGTGGTCGAAGAAGAAATCGGGAGTGAAAACAATGTCCGACAAGCCTGAATATCGTCTCGCCGCGGAAATCGTGCGCGACGCCGGCGGTCAGATCGTCGGCCGCACCCGTTTGCAAAAGGTGGCCTGCCTGCTGGAGCTGGCGGGACTCGGGGTCGGGTTTTCCTTCGCTTACCACTACTACGGCCCGTACAGCGAAAAGCTGTCGGACGCCGTGCGCGTCGCCGAAGCGTTCGATCTGGTGACCGAAGAAGAACGGCAGGCCGGTTGGGGCGGCAAGTATTCCGTGTTCACCGCGACCAAAAACGCCGGCTCGCCGGATGGCGGCGCCCGCAATCGGCTGGCGCAGGCCGCCGCCCAAATCGACGCCATCGAACTGGAGCTGGCGGTCACCGCGGCTTATCTGGCCGCCAACGAAGAATGCCTGGATCCTTGGGGGGAGACGGCGCGGCGTAAGCCGGAAAAAGCCGGCGACGGTCGGCTGGAGAAGGCAAAAGCCGCCTATCGGGGGTTGTTGGCCATCCCCACCCCGACCCCGCTGCCGGCTATCGGCTGATCGGACATCCCCCATCCCCATGACCGACAGCACCGCCGTTCGCGCCCGCCTCGTCGAAACCTTCCGCCGCGACCTGATCGGGCCGAACCCGCCGCCGCAGGACGACGACATTCGGCGCGAGCGGCTGACGGAGAATCCTTCCCGCTGGTACTTGGCCGGCTTCATCGCCCCCGCCGACGAAGACGACCACGCCGCCGCGACCGCCGACGCGACGACCCAAGAAGAAAAAGACACCACCGGGCTGATCGGCGAACTGTTTGACGACGCCGATGAAGGCCATGGCGCCGGGGGCGCCGCCGGCGACGACGACGACCCGGAGCCGCCGGCGGCGAAGCGGCGTTTCTTCCCGTCTTCGGTCGGCCTGACCGTCCTGCTGCCGGTGGAAACGACGGCGGTGGACGTCTGCGTTTCTTGGGGCGACTACGTCACCGAGCCGCCGCTGCCGCCCTCCGTGCTGATTGAAGACGGCAAGGCGCAAGGCGACGACGCGCAAAAGGTCGCGCCCCGCATCGATTGGGTTCGGGTTCCGCGTGAACGGACGGTGTCGATCGCCGTCGACGGCGGGCGCGGACGCTGCGTCGTGCCAGAAAGCGCCGCCGCGCAGATGGGCAAAGGCGGCGGGCTGGAGCTGACCTGGCACGCCCGCAACTTCACCATCAACGACCCGGAGTCCGGGACGCAACATGTGCGCGCCGTGACGGTTTTTCTGGTGAACCGTCGTTCTTCCGCCCGCCGCCGCTACGCCGACGTCGCCTACGCCTTTCAAGCCCGCGTCGAAATCCGCACCCCGCAGGGCGTCCGCCCCCGTTTCGACCTGTCCGCCCATGCGTCGGACGATCCCGACCTGCGCATCGCCGATCTGCACTATCGCGACGTGCGCGAATACGCCGTCGGCCGCAACGCGGCGGCGGATTGGCGCATGGACGACGATGGCCAGGTTCGCGCCGCCTGGACCGATTATCTGCCGAAAGCCGTGGTGGAGCGGGTCGCCCCCAACGAAAACATCCCCGGCGTCGAATTCGCCATGGAGGCGCTGGCCGCGCTGACGGAAACCGGAACGCAAGCGCTGGCGGGCGCGCTTGGGCCGCTCGCCGCGCTGTATGGCGACTGGATTGCGGGCGAACGGGCCAAGGCGGCGGCGCAGCCGGCCCCCCGCCGTCAGGAAACCGCCGAACAGCTCGTCGTCGGCATGACCGCCGCCCGCTCCCGCATCGCCAGATCGGAA
>CALGOL010000675.1 GCA_937960755.1 uncultured Azospirillum sp. | reverse complement strand
GCCCGCAGGCTGATTATCTTCAAGCACGACAACGCGCTGGGCCGCGCTCATGCGCAAAAGTTGTTCAAACTGGTCGACGTCAAGCGTCGTCACCAGGGTGATCTTTACGATCTCGACAGCCCCGGCGTTCATAATCTGCCGCCGGCCCGTCGTTTTGAAGATTACGAGGTGCTGATTGACCGTCTGAACGCCCCGGCGGGTGTGGAGATCATCGAACGACTGTAAGGCGAGCGACGGAAGGAGCGCCGATATGGAAGACGATAACCTTCTGGTCCCCCTATCGGCGCTTCAGCATCATCTCTACTGCCCGCGACAGTGCGCGCTGATTCATCTGGAAGGCCTATGGTCGGAAAACCGCTTCACCGCGGAAGGCCGCATTCTGCATGAACGCGCGCACGGCGGGGGGAGCGAGAAGCGCGGATCGGTGCGGATCGTCCGCGCCCTGCCCTTGCGGCATCCCGACATGGGCCTGATCGGCGTCGCCGACGTGGTTGAATTCCACGGCAAGGCCGGCGCGCCCTTCCCGGTCGAATACAAGCGCGGCAAACCCAAGGCGCACCGGGCGGACGAGGCCCAGTTATGCGCCCAAGCCCTGTGTCTGGAAGCGATGTTCGGCCAGCCGGTGCGGGAGGGCGCGCTGTTTTATGCCGAGCCCAAACGGCGGACGCCGGTCGTCTTTGACGACGAGCTTCGCGCCTTGACCCTTGGCGCCATCGCCGCCGTGCGCGCCATGCTGACAACCCGCGTCACCCCGCCGCCGGTGTGGGCGTCGCGCAAGTGCGGCGCCTGCTCCTTGATTGACGAATGCCAGCCCAAGCGTCTGACCCGCCCGCCCAGCGTCGCCCACTGGCTGGCTGGCGCCCTGGACGCGGCGGAGGATTGAAGCCCGATGCGCCAGCATCTCAACACCGTTTTTGTTTCCACCGAGGGCGCATGGTTGTCCAAGGACGGCGCCAACATCGTCGTGGAGGTCGACGGCGCCACGGTCGGCCGCGTGCCGATCCACCAGATCGGCGGCGTGGTGTGCTTTGGCCGCGTCGGCATGTCGTCGCCTTTGATGGGGCATTTGGCGGAAAACGGCGTCGCGGTGTCGTTCCTGACCGAGCATGGCAAATTCTTGGCCCGGGTGGAGGGCGCGCGGAGCGGCAACGTTCTGCTGCGTCGACGCCAGTATCAGGCGGTGGACGAGCCTGAAACCGCGACCGCGATGGTTCGCGCCATCGTCGCCGCCAAGATCGCCAATCAGCGGGCCGTCATCCGTCGCGCGCTACGCGATCATGGCGCCGGCGTCACAGCGACGGCGACGGAAGCGCTGGACGACGCGGCTCGGCGGTTGTCGG
>CALGOL010000674.1 GCA_937960755.1 uncultured Azospirillum sp. | reverse complement strand
CCAGCAGCGCCAGCGCGCGGCGGGCGTGGCGCTTGGCCGACGCCAGCTCCAAGCTTTTCGCCGCCCACACCGTCCAGGTGGCGAGCGACGCGAGGCCAAGACCAATCATCACCGCCTTCACCACGATGTCGGCGGCCATGAACATGCCCCACGGCGACAGATCGTGCGGCAGAACGGCCGCCGCCGTCTCAACAGGGGCGGCGTCAAGCGGCGGGGCCGCCTCCTGCGCCATGACGGCGGGCGACAGGAACAGCAGGAAGAGGACGAACAACACCCGACGCATTCCGGTCATGCCGGCAACTCCTTCATGTCAGCGCGACCGTTCCGCCCGGACTGCGGGCGGCGGCGCGCAACGACGACAGGCGGCGCGCTTCACGTTTGCGCCGCCAGTGTAGAAATCCCGTGACGAAGATCAAGGGACAGGCGAGGCCGACCAAAAACACCAGCCAGCGCCCGACCTCGCCAAACGCTTGCCCGCTGTGCAACGGCCACTGCCAAGCGATAAATGCCGGCCAAAAATCCGCCGCCCCCGGCGTCTCGACATGCATAACCCGCCCATCGTAGCCGTCAAGCACGACGCAACGACGACGAACGAACCAACTGCCGGTTTCGGCTTGATGCTGGCAGATCATGTAAGTCGGCCGCTTTTCCGTCGGGATGTAAACCCAGGCCGGGCGGCCGCTGGGAAAGTCCCGCGCCATGATCGCCATGGCGGCGGCGGGGGCGATGAACGGCCGGTCGGGCTGGGGCGGCGGCTTGATCTCATAGCGCCGCTCCAGCCCCGGCGAGAATAGCCGCGCCACCGCCATGAACTGTTGCGGCAATACGAAATAGACGCCTGAAATCAGCACCGCCGCCATCAAGGGCAAAGTGTAGATTCCGTTGACGTTGTGCAGGTCGATATTGAAGCGCGCCGCGCCCGCCCCGCGCTTGATGGTCAGCGCTCGGCGCCAACGCCCTTTCGCCGGCCACCACAGCACGACCCCGGCGATCATAGAAGCCAGCAAGGCGATAGTGATCCAGCCCAGGATCTTTTCACCGGTCAACCCGGCCAGCAGGGCGTAATGCAGCTCAAAAACGAAAGTGACCGCCGTCGCCGGCAGCCAGTCGGCGGAGCGCCGCTTCAGCCGGCTTCCCAGCACGCGGCCGTCATAGGGGGCGACGAAGGTTTGCTCCACCAGCCGCCCTCCTCCCACCGGATCAGGACGCGCATGGGTGAAGATCACCGACCAGTCGTCATGCTGCGGATAATGGATGAAGCTCAGCGCCGCGTCTTCCGGCATGGCCGCGCGGGCCGCCGCCAGCAGTTGGGGAAACGGGCGATGGGCGGCCAGACCGCCGCGATCCTCGACAACGTAAAGCGCCGGATTAAGCCAAGCGTCGATTTCGTGGTGAAACACCAGAATCGAGCCGGTGACGCCGGCCACCGACAGCACCGCGCCCAGCGCCAGACCCAGCCAAAGATGAACCTTCAGCCAAATCCGGCGGCGGCGCTGCGCCGACGTGCGGCGAGAAGCGGCGAGCCCGGACATTGTCAATACTTCAGGTCGAAGCCGACGAACACCGAAGCCGGCGCGCCGGGGCTGTAGATGCGGCTGTCGGCCCCGCGCACGTTGGCCTGCGGCGAGACGAAGGCGACATATTTTTCGTCGGTCAGATTGCGGCCTTCGACGAACACCCGCAGCTTTTCCGTCACGTCATAAGACGCCATGGCGTTAAGCAGCACGTAGCCGTCAGCCTTCTTGGTGTTGGCGAAGTCGGCCCACATATCGGAGACGAACTGCGCCCCAACCCCCAGCATGAGCGACGACGGGTGGCGATAGGTCGCCTCCAGCCGGCCGATATGCTGCGGAACGCCGGCCATGCGATTGTCGCCGAACGTCTGGTCGCCGTCGAAGCGGAAGTCGCTGAAGGTGTAGACGCCGCGCAGACGGACGGAATCGTCCGCCGCCAGCGCGTTCAGCTTCAGCGTGGTTTCGGCGCCGAATTCAATCCCTTGATGGATCGACTTCGGCACGTTGGACATGAAGTAGGTTCTGGAGCCCGGCGGATTTTCAATCACCAGGATCTCGTCGTCCACCCGCGCGTGATAGAGCGACAGATCGTAGCTCACCGGTCCCAGCTTGCCGCGGCCCCCAACTTCATAGGTGATCGCCGACTGATCGGTGAGTTGCGGCGAATTGTAGAAGTTAATCAGGTCGCCGCGGCGCGGCGGCTCCCAACTGCGGGAAATATTGGCGAAGAGTTGATGCGTCTCCACCGGCGTCCAGATCAAGCCGACCTTGGGGTTCAACTGCGACCAACTGGCCTCGCCATGGGTTCCGACGATGGGGGCCGCCGCGGGCAGCGGCAGGAAACGGTCGGACTTGGCGTAGCGATAGCCCCACTGCGCGCCGACCGACAAAGTCAGCGACTGGGTCAGATCAATCTGGTCTTCAAAAAAGATTTCCAGATTCTTGTAGCGGTCCGATTCCTCGAAGTCTTGACGACCGCGCTGGCCGGCGGCGTTCATCGGGTATTCCCAGTCGCGCACCCATTTCACCTGATAGAGCGCGCCCCACAGGAAGCGGTTAGCCATGCCGCCCAGCTTGCCATGCGCTTGATGGCGGAAGTTGACGCCGGCGTCCTTCCAGTCGTCATGCCAGTCGCGCACGCCGGCGGAGGCGAAGTTGAAGTTCTTTTCATGGTAATAAGCGCCGACGTCCAAACGGTCGTCGCCGTCCAGCATCGCCGTATGCTTGATGGCGAAGCGCTTGACCGGATAGCCGATGGTTGGGCTGTTGACCGGGCGGGTGTTGATTTTGCTACCCGCCTTGATTTCCGCTTGGGTCAGGTTGGAGGCCGAGTTGTAGTCGTTGTCCTGCAAATCGACAAACAACCGGGTTTCGTGGTTGGAATTCCAGCGATAGCCCAGATTGGCCAGCACGGCGCGGGCCGATTGGGTGGTGCGGTCGCGGAAACCTTCGGAATACATCGACGTCACGGCGACATAAGCGTCAAAGCCGTTGGCGAAGGCTTGGCCGGCGCCGATATTGAGCTTGCGATAGCCGTAAGACCCCGCCTCGCCGCGCGCCCGCAAACCCGGCGCGGAATAGCCGGTGGGAGTGACGATGTTGATGGCGCCGCCCAGATTGCTCGCCCCCCATTGCAGCGCGTTGGCGCCCTTGTAGACCTCGACCCGCTCGGCCCACCACGGATTAACCGCTTCGGTGTCGGTGAGGCCCGACGCCATGGTGAGCGGAATGCCGTCTTGCAGCACCTTGACGCCGCGGATCGGGCTCGCCCCGCTGTTGATCGCCGAACCGCGCATCATCAGCCGAGTGGCGCCGTTGACCAGGCTGGAGGCCTCTTGCACCACCAAACCGGGGACGAAACCGAACAGGTCGGCGGCGCCGCGCACGGCGCCTTCCTTGACGGTTTCGCCGTCCACCACCGCCGTGCCGCCGGGGACTTTTTTCAACTCGTCACGGGCTTGCTCCAGCGTGCCCGATCCAAGGCTGGCCGGCTTCGCCCCCGTCACCGACAAGGTCGGCAGTTTAACCGGATCGTCGGCGGAAAACGCCTTGCTCGGGGCGAGCCCAAGCGTCGGCAGGAACAGGACCGTCGACAAGACGGCGGCGCGATAAGTGCTGCGCATCGTTCTATCTCCCTAAAATCACTTGGTTTTGACGCGCGCTTCGCCGCCGCGCCCGGCGGCGAGGCAACGCAAACCGTCGATGGTGAGGACGACGGCGCCGGCCATGCAGGCGGCGCCGACGACCAAAATCACGTTGACCAGCATGGCCTCAGCCCTCCGCCGCGGCGGCGGGGACTGGCGATGCGGCGACTTTCGACCCGGCGCCGGGGGAAAGGGCCGCGACGCGCTTGCGCGCCTTGACCCGCTCCGCCTTCAGCCAAATCCACAAGCCGGTGAGCGACAAGCTCGCCAGCACCCAGCCCAGAAGGTTGCTCCACACCATTTCCCCCGGACCCTTGCCGAAGAAATAGGCGCCGGAGTGCAGCTCCCGCATCGCCTGATGCAACGCCACCTTCGGGTCCTCCAGCGCCGGCAACGCCATGTTGGCTTGCAGCGCCGGCTGGTACGGAACCCAGTCGCGGCCGTCGGCGGTGACGAAGGGCTTGCCGTCCGCCAATTCGCCGCGGCCGCCCGCCACCGTCAGCACCCGGCCATCCGGCAAAACAGATAATTGCCGCACCCGGCCGCGTTTGGTCGGCGTCCATTGGCCGCCGTTTTCCGCCCATACCGCCATGCGGGTGGCGACGACCGGCGACGCCGCGCCGGCGGGGAACGCCAGCCCCACCACCTCTTGCCCGTCGAAATGCGGGGTCGGCTGCGCCCGGCCGTCGGCGATGCGGAACAGCCCCTGGGCGTTGCCGATCCACGCCGCGCCATCCGGCCCGTGAACGAAAACGTTGATCGGCAAGCGTTCCGGGATGGTCTCCGCCCCCAGCCAGCGCATCGGGATTTGGATATGCGTGACGCTGCGCATGGCGATCAGAATCCCGCTGACCGCCATCAGCGTCATCGGTATCGCCAGGATGACGCCGATCCACAGATGAATGCGCCGCGCCGTCCAGGGCTTCGCCGTTTTGGCCTTGTCCTTCATCGTCGCCCCCGCCGTTAAAAGCGCGCCAGCGCTTCAAGACCGACGATCCGCCCGACGTCTTGGATGCCGTTGGTGGTCTCGTAGCGCTGATCGGTGAGATTGCGGGCGTAGACCGTGGTGCGCACGTCGGCGCCGCCGACTTCAAAGTCGTAGCCGACGCCGACGTCGAAACGGGTGTAGCCCCCCAGCCAGGCTTGCGCGTCGCTGGCCGAGCCCTTGTATTCGGCGACATGCTTGACCGCGCCGGTCAGCGTCACCTCGCCGATCCCGTGCGATATGCTGAATTCGGCGATGTTGCGCGGGGTGATCGCCGCGGCGTTTTCCAGCCCGGTGAAATGGGTCCACGAGGCGCGATAGCTGCTGCGCTGAGCGAACGCCCCCGACACCGACAGTTCAAAGCCCGAGCGGGTGGTGTCGGCCTGATCGTAACACGGGGTCAGCGACGAGGTGGAGCGCGGCGCCAGCGCGCCCGAGGTCGGCACGTTCCCGGTGCGGCAGACCTGCGACGAGCCGTTATTCGCCCGGTAGGTGTAGCCCGACAGGGTTTTTTCGTTCTCCACCGCGCGATAGAAGTAATTCAGCGCCGGATTGAACCAGCGGGCCAGCGCGCCTTCGACGCCGGCTTCCCACTTGCGCTGCCGGTCGTCACCCAGCGTCACGCCGGGGCGGGGGTTGAGGCCATCGGTCGCTTGGGCGCTTTCGCCGTAGCGCAGCGTCGCCTTCCAGCCGTCGTAGAACTTCCAAGCCGCGCCGAGGCTGTAGAACTTGGCCACCGGCAGTTCGCGATCGGTGATGCGCAACGGCGAATTGACCCCGCCATAGGGCTGGGCGCCGCCGGTGAAATAATCCAACCCGCGCAAGACATCCACTTGATCGACCCGCACCGCGGCGTCCAGCGTCACCCGGTTGTCGAACAAGCCTTGTTCAATCTGGGCGAAGGCGCCGCGGGTGACTTCCTCGCGCGGGATGCCTTCGTAGTATTGCTGGCCCTTCGGCGTGTTCCAATAAAAATAGTCGCCGCCCAGCATCAGCCGGGTGTTGTTGAAGTCGATGTTGTGGCGCAGGTTCAAATGCGTGGTGTAATTGTCGTTTTGCACCCAGGAATAAGGACCGGCGGCGGAATTGGCGGTCCAGAACTTCTGCCGGCTTTCAACCCGCGACAGGTTGAACAGCGTGGTGTGGTTTTCCGTCCACGCCTTGCTGCCGTTAATCACCACCAGGTTGGAGCGGCTGGGGTCCATGCGCCAACTGCCTTGCCCCGGACCGTGGCTGTTGGCGTTGGGGATTTCAAACGTCCCGATGTCGCTGTAGGCGGTCAAATCCACCAGCCAGCCGGCGGCGACGAAGCCGCCCTTGACCAAGCCGCTGAAACCGTTGCGCGCGGCGTTGTAGGCCGCGCCGTTGTCCAATTTCTCGTCGGGGCCGTCGGTCCCGGCGTAGGAAACGAGACCGGCGACATAGCCTTCCACCTCGCCCGACTTGTAATGCTGGCCGCCCCACAGGCTGGTCTGCGCCGTGCCTTGGGTTTCCAGCGCGACGCGGGCTTGCAGCTCCGGCCCCTTGCCGTCGCGCGCCGCGGGCTTGCGGGTGCGGATGACGATGAAGCCGTCCACCGGCGCGCCGCCGGGGCTGGCCGACCCGGTCATCGGCCCCATGGTCAAGGCGCTGGCGCCGCGCACCACCTTGACTTCCTCAATCATCGCCACCGGCAGATTGCGCATGATGCGCCCCGCCATGGTGGGTTGCAGGTAGGCCCCGTCGACGATCCAGCGGAAATTGGAATCGCCGCGGATGGTCAGGCCGGAAAAGCCCTTGCGCCCGCTCTGGGTGGCGATGACGCCGGTGGCGTTGTTGAGCAAATCAAACACGTCGCGCGGGCGAAGCTGTTCAATCTCCTCCCGCGTAATCACCTGGGCGTGGCCGCTGGAGCTGGAGGGAGTGCGAAAGGCGTTGCGCGGGCTTTCCGGCGCCAGCTCCGGCCGCGCCGTCCCGGTGACCGACAGGGTCGGCAGTTTCAGCGCGTCCTCTTCCGCCGAGGCGACGTTCGCCACGGGAACCAGGGCGGTGGTCAACAGGGCCCGAAGGGCGAATGAACGAATGGACATGGATCATCTCTTAGCTAAAAGCCCAGCGCGGGTTGGCGCGCGGCGGCGTTATCGGATCAAGGCGATAAGGGGTCAGGCC
>CALGOL010000673.1 GCA_937960755.1 uncultured Azospirillum sp. | reverse complement strand
ATGCTGTCGCAAAAATCCCGCTACGCCCTGCGGGCGCTCAGCCGCTTGGCGCGGCAACGGGACGATGAATTGGTGTTGATCGCCGACATCGCCGAGGAAGAACGCATCCCGCGCAAGTTTCTTGAGGCGATTTTGGTGGATTTGCGCCGTCACGGGCTGCTGGACAGCAAGCGCGGCAAGGCGGGGGGCTATCGGCTGGCGCGCGAGCCGTCAAAAATCACCATCGGGGAAGTGGTGCGGGTGCTGGACGGCCCGTTGGCGCCGTTGCCCTGCGCCAGCGTCACCGCCTTTCACCCGTGCGACGACTGCCTTGACGTCGCCACCTGTTCCACCCGCTGGGTGATGCGCGACGTGCGCGACGCCATCTCCGGCGTGCTGGACAAGCGCACGCTGGCCGATTTGATCGGCTATCAAATGGCCGCCGGCCAATTGCCGCTGACCTACGATATCTAATGTTGTTGACATGGCGGCGCGGGCGGGCATTGTCCCGTCATGCTGTCGCAAAAAGCCAAATACGCCCTGCAAGCGGTGCTGATCCTGGCGGAAGCCTGGGATAACGAATCCCTGCAAATCGCCGACATCGCCGAGCGGCGCCGCTTGCCCAAACGCTTTCTTGAGCAAATTTTGCTCGACCTCAAGCACAACGGGCTGGTGATTTCCCGTCGCGGCAAGAACGGCGGTTATGGGCTTATTCGTCCGCCTGAAGAGATCACCTTCGCCCAGGTGGTGCGGGTGATCGACGGGCCGATCGCCCCGTTGCCCTGCCTGTCCACCATCGCCTATCAGGCTTGTGACGATTGCGAGGACGAGGCGGCTTGCGCCATCCGCCGGGTGTTCGCCCGCGTCCACGCCGCCACGCTGGACGTTCTGGAAAACACTTCATTAGCCGACGCGCTGGCCCGGCCGGCAGGAGCCGAAGCGTTAATCGCTTGAATTTGCAACAAAATATTTTTTCGCATTTACGTTTGCGCATAAACAACACAAATTAAATGTATATAAATCTATAAATCTACATTCTTGATATAAATATAGCGCTTGCATTTGCTAGTGAATTGATAGGAGATTGTGTCGTCGCTGGACGGCGCGCCGTTTCAGCCCCATAATCGCCTCATGGCGCAAGAGAGGAGCACTCCTATGGTTCCGCGTTTCAAGGCTTTCGCCGCCGCCCTGTTCGGCTCCGCCCTGGCGCTGGGCGCCGCCGCGGCGCACGCGCAAACCACCATCCTCAATGTTTCCTACGATCCGACGCGCGAGCTTTACGCCGATTTCAACAAGGCGTTCATCGCCAAGTGGAAGGCCGACACCGGGCAGACGCTGACGGTGCGCCAGTCGCACGGCGGCGCCGCCAAGCAGGCGCGCTCGGTGATCGACGGGCTGGAGGCGGACGTGGTGACGCTGGCGCTGGCCTACGACATCGACGCCATTTCCGACGCCGGGCTGATTAATCCGGGCTGGCAGGCGGAATTGCCGTTCAACGCCTCGCCCTACACCTCGACCATCGTTTTTCTGGTGCGCAAGGGCAACCCCAAGGGGATCAAGGACTGGAACGACCTGATCCGCGACGATGTCAAAGTCGTCACCCCAAACCCGAAGACGTCGGGCGGCGCGCGCTGGAACTTCCTCGCCGCCTGGGGCTATGCGCTGGAGAAGAACAATAACGACGAAGCCAAAGCCAAGGACTTCGTCGCCCGGCTGTTCAAAAACGTGCCGGTGCTCGACACCGGGGCGCGGGGTTCAACCGTCACCTTCACCCAGCGCGGCATCGGCGACGTGCTGCTGGCGTGGGAGAACGAGGCGTTTTTGTCGTTGAAGGAAGTCGGCGAAGACAAGGTTGAAATCGTCGTGCCGTCGTTGTCGATCCTGGCCGAGCCGCCGGTGACGGTGGTGGACAAGGTGGCTGACCGGCGCAACACCCGTCCGGTCGCCGAGGCTTATCTGAGCTATCTTTACTCGGCCGAAGGGCAGGAACTGGCCGCCAAGCATTTCTACCGGCCGCGATTGCCGGAAGTCGCCGCCAAGCACGCCAAGCGTTTCCCGCAATTGAAGCTGCTGACCATCGATCAGAACTTCGGCGGCTGGCGCGCGGCGCAAGCGAAGTTCTTCGCCGACGGCGGCGTGTTCGACCAGATCACCGGAGTAAAATAAGCCATGCGCTGGAAGTCTCCCAGCCCGCTGCCGGGTTTCGGCCTGACCTTGGGCTACACCATCGCTTACCTGTCGCTGATCGTGCTGATACCGCTGGCGGGGCTGGCGTTGCGGGCGTCCGGCGCGGGCTGGGACGGCTTCTTGTCGGCGGCGCTGGCGCCGCGGGTTATCGACGCCTTCAAGGTCAGCTTCGGTTGCGCGCTTATCGCCGCGCTTATCAACTTGGTGTTCGGCCTTCTGGTGGCCTGGGTGCTGGTGCGCTACGACTTCCCCGGCCGCAAGCTGGCCGACGCCTTCGTGGATTTGCCCTTCGCCTTGCCCACCGCGGTGGCCGGCATCGCGCTGGCCTCGCTCTATGCGCCGCAGGGCTGGTTCGGCGCGCTGCTGGCGCCCTTGGGCGTACAGGTCGCCTTTGGTCCGCTAGGGATCATCGTCGCGCTGACCTTCATCGGCTTGCCGTTCGTCGTGCGCACGGTCGAGCCGGTGTTGCAGGATTTCGAACGCGAGCAAGAAGAAGTCGCAGCGATGCTGGGGGCGACGCGGGCGTCGGTGTTTTTCCGCGTCATTTTGCCGTCGATTTTACCCGCTCTGCTGACCGGCTTCGCCCTGGCTTTCGCCCGCGCGGTGGGGGAATACGGTTCGGTGATTTTCATCGCCGGCAATCTGCCCGGCGTGTCGGAAATCGCGCCGCTGCTGATCGTCATCAAGCTGGAGCAATACGACTACGTCGGCGCCACCTCCATCGCCGTCATGATGCTGCTGGCGTCGTTCGTTCTCTTGCTGGCGATCAATCTGCTGCAACGCTGGACGAGGTCTTACGATGTCCGCTGACGTGTTCGACGCCGCCGCCCGGCCTTTGCCCCTGTCCGCGGTGGATGAAAGCCGCTGGACCCGCCGCTTGCTGATCGCCGTGGCGCTGGCCTTCATGGGCTTGTTTCTGCTCGCCCCGCTGCTGGTGGTGTTTATCGAGGCGTTCAGCCGCGGCGCCGGCTTCTTCTTCGATGCGATCGTCGAGCCGGATGCGCTGGCCGCCATCCAACTGACCTTGCTGGCCGCCGCGATTTCCGTGCCGCTCAACCTGTTCTTCGGCGTTTGCGCCGCGTGGTGCATCGCGCGTTTCGAGTTCAAAGGCAAAGGGTTGCTGATTACGCTGATCGACTTGCCGTTCTCCATCTCCCCCGTGGTGTCGGGCTTGATCTATGTGCTGATGTTCGGCCTGCACGGCTGGTTCGGCCCGTGGCTGCGCGACAATGACATTCAAATCATCTTCGCGCTGCCCGGCATCGTGCTCGCCACCATTTTCGTCACCTTCCCCTTCGTCGCCCGCGAACTGATCCCGCTGATGCAGGAGCAGGGCGGCGAAGAGGAAGAGGCGGCGGTGGTGCTGGGGGCGTCGGCCTTGCAAATCTTTTGGCGCGTCACCCTGCCCAAGATCAAATGGGGCCTGCTGTATGGGGTGCTGTTGTGCAACGCGCGGGCGATGGGGGAGTTCGGCGCGGTGTCGGTGGTCTCCGGCCATATTCGCGGCGAGACCAACACCATGCCGCTGCACGTCGAGATCCTTTACAACGAATACAACATGACCGCCGCGTTTTCGGTCGCGGCGCTGCTGGCGCTGCTGGCTTTGGTGACGCTGGCGGCTAAATCGGCGCTGGAATGGCGCTTTTCCGCTGAACTGGCCGCCTTGAAGAAGCATTGAGGGAGCAAATTCCATGAACATCGACATCAAGGCGATCACCAAGCGCTTCGGCGCCTTCGCCGCCCTCAACGCGGTGGATTTGCAGGTGCGCGACGGCGAATTGCTGGCGCTCTTGGGGCCGTCCGGATCGGGCAAGACCACCTTGCTGCGCATCATCGCCGGGCTGGAGAACGCCGATTCCGGCGAGGTGCTGTTCGGCGGCGAAAACGCCCTTGAACGCCACCCCCGCGACCGCGGCGTCGGCTTCGTCTTTCAGCATTACGCGCTGTTCCGTCATATGACGGTGTTCGACAATGTGGCGTTCGGCTTGACGGTGCGGCCGCGCGCCGCCCGTCCGCCGAAAGCCGAAATCGCCCGCCGGGTGACTGAACTGCTCAAGCTGGTGCAACTGGACTGGCTGGCTGAACGCTATCCGACCCAGCTTTCCGGCGGGCAACGTCAGCGCGTCGCCCTGGCCCGCGCGCTGGCGGTCGAGCCGCGCGTATTGCTGCTGGATGAGCCGTTCGGCGCGCTGGACGCCAAAGTGCGCAAGGAGCTGCGTCGCTGGCTGCGTCGGCTGCACGACGACATGGGCCTGACCAGCGTGTTCGTCACCCACGATCAGGAGGAAGCGCTGGAGCTCGCCGACCGGGTGGTGGTGATGAACAAAGGCGGCATTGAACAGGTCGGCTCGCCGGCGGAAGTCTACCGCGACCCCGCCAGCGCTTTCGTTTACGAGTTTCTCGGCGACGTCAATCGGCTGGAGGTGGAGATCGAAGGCGGCGCCGCCCGGCTGGCGGGGCCGGGGGGGCCGCCTTTGGGCGGGGTGACGGGGCGCGGCGGGCCGGCGGTGGCTCCGGCGGTGGCTTATGTCCGGCCTTACGATATTGATCTGGTCCCGGCGGCGCCGAACGACGCCGGCTTCACGGTGGGAGTGATCCGCCATGTGCAGGAAGTCGGCCCGCTGATCCGGGCGGAAGTTGACCTGCACGGAACCTTGCTCGAGGCGGCGAAAACCGTTCATCATGGCGGCGGCGAGGATAAGACCGTCGAATGGCGACAGGGCGACCGGGTCCGCGTTTCCTTCCGCCGCGGCGTGGTTTTCGCCGCCGACGCGAACAAGCCGCTGGCCCTGGCCCCGTTTCATATCCCCGGCGGGGGAGCCGGCGAGTTTCACGCCGTGCGGACGTGATCCCATGGAGTAAGTGTAAAGCATGACGAGCGCGCAGGCGGCATTAGGGCTTATCTTCGTCGTCATGCTGGCGGCGTTCGTCTGGGGGCGCTGGCGCTTTGATTTTATCGCCGTCGCCGGTTTGACGGCGGCGGTCGCTTGCGGTCTCGTCAGTCCCGACGCCGCTTTTCGCGGCTTCGGCGAACCGGCGGTGGTGACGGTGGCGGCGGTGCTGATCTTGACCCGCGCTGTCGCCGCCGCCGGTATGTTCGATCGCTTGGCGGCTTGGGCGGTGCGCGGCGCCCGCTCTCCGGCGGGGCAGACCGCTGCGCTGTGCGGCTTGACCGCCGCGGCGTCCATGGTGATGAACAATATCGGCGCGCTGGCGCTGTTTTTGCCGGCCGCTCTCAGCCTCGCCCGCCGCCACGGGTTGCCGCCGGGGTTTTTTCCCCTGTCGTTATCTTACGCCGCGCTGCTGGGCGGCATGGCGACGCTGATCGGCACGCCGGCCAATCTGCTGGTTTCCGGCTTTCGCGCCCAGGCGGTGGGGGAAGGGTTTTCGTTTTTCGCCTTCGCGCCCGTAGGGGTTCCGCTGGCGGTCGTCGGCGTCGCTTATCTGACGTGGCGGGCCCGGCTGCGCGGTCCAACCCCGGCGGCGGCCAATGACGAAGGGCCGCCGCCGGTGGTTTATGACGTCGAACTGACTGTTTCGCCGGGATCGCCGTTGATCGGCCGGCCGACGGCGGCCTTGGCGGACTATGGCCGGATCATCCTTTGCGGCGTGGTAGAGGCCGACGACGGCCGGTTCCTTCCGGGGGAGGGCGATCGCCCGTTGCGGATTGGCGACGCACTGCTGGCGCAAGCCGACGCCGACGCCTTGCTAGAACTGACCGGGCGGGCCGGATTAACCGCGGATCGGGGACCCGTCCACCCCGATCATGCGCTGACCGAGGTCGTCGTGGCGCCGAACGCATTGGCGCAGGGCAGTTGCGCCGCGGCGCTGGAGCTCGAAGAACGCTATGGCGTGCGGCTGGTGGCGGCGGCGCGGCAGGGCCGGCGGTTTGACCGACGACTGGCGCAAACGCCGCTTTTTATCGGCGACGTGCTGATGTTGCGCGGGCTGCCGGAGCGGACAGCGGCGGCGGCGGCGGATCTGGGGTGCTTAC
>CALGOL010000672.1 GCA_937960755.1 uncultured Azospirillum sp. | reverse complement strand
CAAGCGTGACATATCCGACTCACCTGCACACAGCCAGCGTTGAACGACCCTGCGTATGGACGGACGAAGGCAGAACATTCGCCAACTCAATCCACATCATGAAATTCCCAACGCTTTCGTCATGAATCCAATCGCCGATTGGGAGAATGACGACGTCTGGACCTATCTTTATCAAAACAATCCGCCGCCATGGGGATTTCCTCATGACGAGATGTTGAACCTTTACCGTCAGGCTGTGGGCGGCGAATGTCCGGTGGTGGTGGACCTGAATACGCCGTCTTGCGGCGGCAGCCGCTTCGGCTGCTGGACCTGCACTGTGGTGAAGGCGGATAAGTCGATGAACGGCTTCATCGAAACCGGTGAAGAATGGATGCGGCCGCTGGCGCAGTTCCGCGATGAATTGAAAAAAATGCGCGAAGACATGTCTTTGCGTGAGAAAATACGCAAAGACGGCTCGGTCGGGCCGGGCGCCTTCACGCCGGACGCGCGACGCATGATCCTGGAAAAATTATTAGCCGCGGAAAAGGCGATAAACTCGCAGCTAACTGAGCGCTTGCAGCTTATACGCGATGAGGATATTGCGTATATTCAAAGACTTTGGTCCAACGATTTTGACCTGTCGGATAGCGCGCTGAAACTGGCGGCTGCAGCGGGTCGCAGGGTGGATGGGGAGGCTCAACCATTGCCGCTTGAGGAAGACGAACAGGCGTTACTCAAGAACCTCGCCGCACAGCGCGAATTGAACGAGGATCTGATTACGCGCATCCTTCGGTTGGAGTCGGAGTTCCCCAATCTCGACGCTTGGGGCGTCAAGCCGCAACTGCGCACCCGTCTGGGGGAAGTTATCGAGGCGGCGGTCGGCGCCGAAGGGGCGGCGGAATGATTTTCCGTTCCATCACCATCGGCAATCTTTTTTGCTACAATAAAGTTCAGACGCTTGATCTGGCAGGGCCGGCGCCGAACCGGACCAATGTCGCCCTGGTGATCGGGCGTAACGGCTATGGCAAAACCAGCCTGCTCAAGGCCGTCAAGCTGCTGTTTCTGGGCAGCGAGAATAAAGAACTGCGTCAGATCGGTTTCCCACCCAAAAGTTTACAACGGAATGAATATATTCTGGGCAAGCCGGGCCGCTGGCTGGGTATTCGTAACCGCTTGGCGCTGCATGACAAGGCCGAGGATTTTTTCATCGAGGCGGTTTTGGATGCCGGTGAACGCACTGTCACCATCACCCGCCAATTCATCTTCGATAAATCCGGCAGGTTCGATCAGGAGATTCTGCGTTACGACGATGGGGTCGGCGGCGATTTTACCGACCGTGCGGCGCAGGACCGGCTGGACACCCTGTTGCCGGCCGATTTAGTGCCGTTCTTCTTCTTCGACGGTGAAGAGATCCAGTATTTGGCCGAGGCGCCCGACGCCGAGCGGCAAGTAGCGATGGAACGCTTGTTACGGCTGAATTTTCTAACCGGGGTTGAGGAAGCGGTGGGAACGCTGGCCCGCGATTGGCTGCGCGCCGAACTGCCGGAAGAAATTCGCGGCAAGATCGCCGTGCAAGAGAGTGAATGCGCCAAATTGGCTGGAGAGCAGGCCCGCCTGACCGGTGAGAATCAGCGGCTCGACATGGAGGAAGGCCAATTGGCGGTGGAGATCGACCGTCTGGCCCGCCGCATGGAGGGGTTGCGTAGCGTCGGCGCCGTCGCCAATACTGCCGAACTGGAGCAAAAAATTGCGCTGCTGTCGCGGGAACTCGAAGAGCGCCAAAACGCATTGGCGACGGAAGTCGCCGCCGACGCCCCGCTGCTGGTGGCCCCCGGCAGGGTCGTTCAACGCTGGCTGTGTGCAGGTGAGTCGGATATGTCACGCTTGAC
>CALGOL010000671.1 GCA_937960755.1 uncultured Azospirillum sp. | reverse complement strand
CTTTGCGCCGCCGCTTTCTGCGCGTCGGCGTCGCGGAACACCGCCAGCGTCGCCGCTTCCCCCGCCGCTTGCAGCGAATCCACCGCGCCGCGCAGCGCCGTCGTCGCCGTGTCGATGCGCTGCGCCGAATCAATGGCGGCGAGAATCCGCGCTTCCATCTGGTTCAGGCCGCTTTCCAGCGCTTGCGCGGCGCTGTGGTCGCCGCGCGATGCGGATATGGCGTCGCCCTGATTGCGCACCCCGGCCGTGCGCGCCTGTATTTCGTCGATGGTGACCAGTTCTTCGCGGCTGAGCAGCCGTCCGCGCAGGGCTTCCACCGCTTGCAGCGCGGTTTGAATTTGCCGCGCCCGGTCGACATTGGCGACCGCGTCGCTCCATACCGCGTCAGCCGCCTTGACGGCGGCGAGGTCGCCGCTTTGCGTGGCGTCGGCTTTGGCCTGTTCGGCGTCGCGCATGCGGCGGCGCTCGGCGCGCAGCACCTCTACAGCGGTTTGATTCAGTTCAAGAATGATGCGGTTGGCTTCGGCCAGCGCCGCCCGGCGCTTCGCCTCTAGCGCGGCCAAGTCGACGAAACCGGATTCAACCGCCGGAATCGCCGCCAAACCGGGAGAGTTAGCATCGATTTCCGCCAGGTGATCGCGCAGCCCTTGCAGTTCTTTGCGCAAGGCGTCAATCGCGTCGTTGCGCCCGGCCAAACTTTCCGGGCGGGTCGCCAGCAGGCGACCGATGCCGCCCTCCACCGCCCGGCCGTGCTCCGACCGGGAGACTTCTTGCGAATAGCGGGTGAGACTGCCGTAACCGACGCCCCCCACAGCCAGCGTGAGGGCAAGGATTGATGCGAAACCAATCGTGATCTTCGTCGCAATCTTCATCCCGCGGCCCCCCAGGCTCGGCAGTCGGGTCGATATGTGCGACAATAGGGTAGCTTATCGCGCTGGTGCGCGGAAGCGTCGCGGCGCGATAAGTTAGCTTTCGATGGAATTAATCGGTTTGGCGGCGTCAGTCCGCCGCCGCCGACCGTGGAACGGCCCCGGCGGGGGCGCGGGCGATGTCGAGGAACACCTCCTCCAGATTATCCCGACCATAGCGCGCCACCAGTTCGCGCGGCGCGCCCTGTTCGACGATGCGTCCGCCGCGCATCACCAGCGCGTCGTCGCACAGCCGCTCGACCTCCGCCATGTTGTGCGAAGCGAGCAGGATGGTCGCGCCGGTTTCCGCCCGGTAGCGGGCGAGGTAGCTGCGCACCCAATCGCCGGTGTCGGGGTCAAGCGACGCGGTGGGCTCGTCGAGAAACAGCACGCGCGGCCCGTTGAGCAGCGCCTTCGCCAGCGCCACGCGGGTTTTTTGCCCGGCGGACAGCCCGCCGGTGGCGCGGTCGAGCACCGCCGTCAGGTCAAGATCGGTCGCCAAACGGTCGATGCGCGCCTTCACGCCCAACAGCCCGTAGAGATGGGCGTAGACTGTCAGGTTCTCCCGCACCGTCAGGCGGTGGGGCAGTTCGACATAGGGCGAAGAGAAGTTGATATAGGGCAGGGCGTCGCGCCGCCGGATTCCCATGTCGCAGCCCAGCACCTCGATTCGCCCCGCCGTCGGCAGCAGCAAGCCCAGCAGCATGGAGATGGTGGTGGTTTTGCCGGCCCCATTGCCGCCCAGCAAGCCGACGACGCGGCCAGCCGGTACGGAAAACGAGACGTCGTTCACCGCCGCGGTCTTGTCGAAACGCTTGGTCAGGCCGACGGCGCGAATGGCGATGTCGGTCGGGGCGGGGGAGTGGCCGTTGGCGGCCGCGGGGGTCGTCGAGGTCATGATGTTTCCCATATGGGTAATCTTCATCATGATTCCAGTATCGAACGCGCGTTGAATTTGGCGAAAGCGGCGAAAGCGGCTACAAACGGCGGCATGACGAACACGCCTTCTTTTCAAGACCCGGCGGCGCTGGCGGATGCGGTGCGGCGGGGCGATCGCCGGGCGCTGGCCCGCGCCATCACGCTGATCGAATCCACCAAGGCCGAACACCGCCGGCATGCCGACGCGCTGTTGGAAATCCTGCTGCCGTTCGCCGGAAATTCGGTGCGGCTGGGGATTTCCGGCGTGCCCGGCGTCGGCAAGTCGACCTTTATCGAGTCGTTCGGCATGCATGTGCTGGGGCAGGGGCGGCGCCTGGCGGTGCTGGCGGTTGATCCGTCGTCGCAGCGCACCGGCGGCTCGATCCTCGGCGACAAGACCCGCATGGTGGAGTTGTCGCGCGTCGAAGGCGCCTTCATCCGTCCGTCGCCGGCCGGCGCGACGCTGGGCGGGGTGGCGCGCCGCACCCGCGAGGCCATGCTGATATGCGAAGCCGCCGGCTTTGACGTCATCGTGGTGGAGACGGTGGGGGTCGGCCAGTCGGAAACCGCCGTCGC
The DNA here is from genome assembly GCA_937960755.1 of uncultured Azospirillum sp. Classification (GTDB taxonomy): domain Bacteria; phylum Pseudomonadota; class Alphaproteobacteria; order Azospirillales; family Azospirillaceae; genus Azospirillum. Next base: position 2,989 of record CALGOL010000671.1, on the reverse strand, counting down.
CGACATGGTGGACATGTTCATGCTGCTGTTGCTGCCGGCCGGCGGCGACGAGTTGCAGGGGATCAAGAAAGGCATCGTCGAGTTGGCCGACATGGTCGTCGTCAACAAGGCGGACGGCGATCTAGTGACCGTCGCTCGCCACGCGGTGGCGGAGTATCGCCACGCGCTGGCGATGTTGCGCGGCGCCAACCCCGATTGGCGGGTTCCGGTGCTGTCGTGTTCGGCGGCGCATCATCAAGGCATTGACAAGGTGTGGGAAACCATCGGCGAATTCGTGGAGCTGACGTCCTCCGGCGGGGCGCGCGACCGCCGCCGCGCCGAACAGGCGCGCGCCTGGATGTGGAGCGAAATCCGCGAGAGCCTTGTCGAGTCGTTTTCCCGTCATCCCGATGTGCGGCGCAGCATGGGCGAGGTCGAAGCCGCGGTTTCAAGCGGCCGGTTGATCCCGTCGATGGCGGCGCGGAATCTGTTGGCGCGTTTTGGCGTTCAGGCGATCTGACCCGGCATTACGGTAAATTATGCCGCACTGCACAAATTCGGTTGCGTCGCAGCGGCGGGATGATTACCCTTGTCTCCGCGAACTGGCCTGCTTGCGACTGTTCTCGTAGCGCTCGCAGGGTCAGACAAGGTTTGACGGGGAGTGACCGTGATGAGCGCCAATCTGCTGGAAATCTACGAATCGGCGGGCGGCTACGCCAAGGCCGGGGCCGAACAAGCCGCCGCCGCCACCGCGCGTATCGCCGAAGTGGTTCGCGATGGCGGCCTGCTGTTGGCGGAAGGCGTGGTTTACCACGTCAGCCACTCGACCCAAGCGCTGGGCGCCGTGGTCAAGAGCCGTTCGCCGGAAGAACTGGCCGCCGCGCAACGCGAATGGCTGGAAGGCGCCATCAATCGCGCCGCCGCCGATTTCAAGGCCGGCCTTGACCTGACCGGTCGTCTGCTGAGCGAAACCGCGCCCGCCGCCGTCGTTGCGCCCACTATCGTTGCTCCTGCCGTCGTTGCGCCCGCTCCGGTTGCAGTTGAAGCCGTTGCGCCGGCTGTCGTCATTGAAGCCGCCCCGGTTTCCGTTGTCGAAGAAGCGCCGGCTGTCGAAGCCGCCCCGGTTGTCGAAGAAGCGCCGGTTGTCGACGAAGAGCCGGTCGCCGAAGCTGCGCCGATTGTTGAAGCGGCGGCCCCGGTTGTTGAAGAAACCGCCCCGGTGACGGAAGAAATCGCCGCCGAGTCGGCCTCCGCCTCGACCGAAATCGTGGCGGACGCTCCCGCCGCGCCGGTCGCCGAGGCTTCGTCCGCGTCGAAAGCCCGCGGTCCGCGTCGCGGCCGAGCCGCCAAAGCTGAAGGCTCCGTCGCCGCCGCTGAATGACGGCATCGTTTGCGTCCCCCGCCGACCTTGGGGCCGGCCTTGGGGGATGCGCGATCGGGTGCGCGCCCGCTTCCTTCCTTGACGGGCGCGCGCTTGGTCGCTTATAAGCTCTATCACCTTCGGGCGGCCGTCCGCCCGATACCAGTTTCTTATTTTCAAAAGGGATCAACCGATGGCTCGTCGGTGCGAAGTGACCGGCAAGGGCACGCAGTTCGGCAACAACGTCAGTCACGCCAACAACAAGACCCGCCGCCGTTTTCAGCCTAACCTGCAAGTGACCTCCATGCTGAGCGATGCGCTCGGCCAAGTGGTGCGCCTGCGCCTGTCCACCAACGCTATCCGCTCCATCGAGCATAAGGGCGGCATTGACGCCTTCCTGCTCGACGCCGCGGACACGGTGTTGAGCCTTGACGCGCGTCGCTTGAAGCGTCGCATCGCCAAGGCGCAGGAAAAGGCCGCCGCCTGATATCAGGCGTCGCCGTTTCTTTTCGAGCCGTCTCGAACGTTTTCACCCCGGTTGGATCTTCCGACCGGGGTTTTGACGTTTTGGGGCGGATGATATCGCGGCGCTAATTTTCTTGACGCGCTACGCATGACGTATTATGTATTAAGTATTATTTTATACGAGCCATTTGCATCCCTTGATGCGACATTGCAATTTCAGAAAGTGAGAAATGATTAAGTCGTTTGCGGACGCGGATACGCGGGACTTGGCGCATGATTTTCGGGTTCGGCGATTTGAGGCGATTGAGCGCGCAGCGCAAAGAAAACTGGCGATGCTCAACGCGGCGCCCAGTCTTGAGGCGCTAAAAGTTCCGCCGGGCAACCGGTTGGAGGCGCTTAAGGGAAATCGCGCCGGTCAATACAGTATTCGGATCAACGATCAATGGCGCATCTGTTTCCGCTGGGCGGACGGACATCCGTATGACGTGGAAATATGCGACGATCATTAAGGAATATAAAATGACCAATCTTTTAACACCGGTCCATCCCGGCGAGATCTTGAAGGAAGAATTCATGGCGCCGTTGGGCGTCAGCGCCAATCGGTTGGCGAGAGATATTGACGTTCCCGCCAACCGCGTTACGGAAATTATCGCCGGACGCCGGACGATCAGCGCCGACACGGCCATCCGTCTTGGCCGCTATTTCAATATTGAGCCGGAATTTTGGCTGAACCTGCAATCGGGTTATGATCTGCGCGTCGCCCAGCGGGCGATAGGAGACGCCGTTGGACGCATCCGCGTTCTGGAAACGGCGTAACGTGCAGGCAGACCGGCGCGGCGATTTTGTCGCGCCTGTTTCCCTGGCGCCCGTTGCGGATTCGCAAGGCGTCCGTCCCAAACGCGGCGTCATGCTGACCCTCGTCACGCAATCCGCGGATTTTGAGGGAGAGACCGCCATGACCTTCGACACCCCCGCCTATATCGCCTTGATCGGCGCCGGCAGCGTCTTCATCGTCACCATCGGCGTGTTCGTCTTCCTGCTCACCCGCCGCTAATCCGCGTCTTCCTCGCGCCAATCGACGGCGCGCCGCGCGGTTTCATAGTCGAAGCCGGCGCGCCCCAGCGCCGCCAAGTCCTTGTCGCGCGCCGCTTCCCGCGCGCTTTCAGATCGGAAGAGCGTCGTGTA
>CALGOL010000670.1 GCA_937960755.1 uncultured Azospirillum sp. | reverse complement strand
GAGGAATGTCGTCGGCTGCGCCGCCTGACGCATGAGGCGGGGGACGGCGTCGCCGCCTTCGCCGCGGCGACCCAGCCTGTCCCGCCGCTGGCGGCGACGCAGGACGACATCGCCGGCAAGTCGATTTTGTATGTCGGCGGGCGGCCCCACGTGCTGCGTCACCTGAAAGCCTCGGTGGAGGCGCGCAACGCCAGCCTGCTGCACCATGACGGCGGCATGGAGCAGACCACCCGCAGCCTGGAAGGCATGGTGGAGCGGGCCGACATCGTGGTCTGCCCGATCGACTGCATCAGTCATGACGCCTGTCTGCGGGTCAAAAGCATGTGCAAGCAGCGCTGCAAGCCGTTCTTGCCGCTGCGCAACGCTGGGGCTTCATCGTTCCACCGCGCGCTCAATCTGGGGGGAGGAGGCGACGCGGCGGCGATGAACTAAAGAAGAAAGGGGGGAGTAGGGACGCTTTTTCCGCCGGTTTGGGTCGCCGGCGGAGGGGGGAGCCGGGGGAACGGGCGCGAAACCGTTCCCCCGGCTATTTTTTTCGCCGCCGTTTCACCGGCCTCAGCCCTCGCTGTTCGGCTTGATGGCGTGGAAACGATAAAAACGCAGGCCTTGGCTGAACGCCTTGACCCGCCGCGCCCACAGCTCGATTTCCTCCAGCACGTGGGCCTTGGTCTGGCGGTCCATCGAGCAGGTCGCCAGATGCTGGGTGAAGGCGTTGAGCCCGGTGAGAATTTGCGTGCGATGGTCGTCGGTCAGGTCTTCGGCGATGCGCAGATCAAGATTGCGCTGGGTGAAAGCTTCCGAGGCGTCGCGGGCGGTCCACAGATACGGCTCCTGCGGTTCGTTGGCCGCCCAAGCCTCCAGCGCCGTCAGCTTGGCTTGCGGGTCCAGCACGTAATCCGTCATCAGCGCTTGGCCGCGCGGCTTCAACTGGCCCTCTAGCGTGTCGAAGAATTGTTCCTTATGAGCGACGGTGAACAGCGTCTGCCGGCAGAAAATCGCGTCCACCCGCTTGTCGTACGTGAATTTTTCCGGGTCAAAGGGACGGATCGGAGCCTTCTTCGCCAACTCGGCCGCGGCTGAACGCTCCATGCCCATTTTCGCCAACACCGGCGCGGCTTCCAACCCCACCACCCAGCAGCCCGGCTTCTGCGCGATGGAGCGACAAAAGCCGCCGAGACCGGCGCCGACGTCCAGCACGCTCATCGCCGGATTGAGCCCCAAGGGGCGGGCGAGGTGTTGGGCGTATTCCTCGCCGCCCGGCGTGGTGAAGCCCTGGCCCCATAGGGTTTCCGCCACTTCGACGCGGGTGGCGGTCCATAACGGCCGGCCGTGGCGGTCTAGTCCTTGTTGGGGCGCCGGCCTGGCGGCGGACTCGCCGGCGTCGCCGTCTTCGGTGGGCGCCGGCTTGGCGTCGTAACCCTCCCACCACGCATGAAAGCGCGTGCGTAGGCTGAGCTTGGGTCGCGGCTGGTCGCCCGGCGTCATCGACTTGTCGGCGCGGGGGTGAACGCGACGCTGCGCACCGCCGATTTGCTCTTCAGCACCGCTTGGCAGGCTTTGGGCAGATTGGCGGTGCGCGGCTTTTGCTCGGCCGGCGGCTTCGATTCCACCGGGCGCGTCGCGTCGGCGATCCAGCTTTCCACTTCCTCGCCGCAGCCGTCGCCGGGCGGCGGGGCTTTTTGCGGAATGCAATCCGGGCTGTCGGCCGGGCAGGTCAGCCGAACGTGCAGATGGGCGTCGTGCCCCCACCACGGCCGCACCTTGGCCAGCCAGCCGCCATCCGATGGGCTGGCGGCGCGGCAGAGTTCGCGCTTAATCACCGGATGGACGAAAATGCGGTCGACTCGGGCGTCCGACGCCGCCAGCTTGATAAGCTGGCGCTGACCCGCGGTCCATTCGGCGGCGAGGTCCATGCGATCGTAATCGACGTAGCGAATGGCGAGCGGGGTTTCCCGCGCCTGCCGGCTCAACAGCGGCTGGTCGAGCCGCAGCCAGATGTCGGCGTCCAAACCGATTTGATGGCTGGCGTGGCCGTTGGGCATCGGGCCGCCGCGCGGTTGCGACAAGTCGGCCACCATCATCACGCCCAAACCCTGGCGTTCCGCCTGCCGGCCAAGGTCTTGCAGATAGCCAACCAGGACCGGATGGCCGAAATTACGCTTGCGCGACAAGCGGATAGCCTGATAGCCGGGGCCTTCCGCCGGCAAGGCGGCCGCACCTTGCACGCACCCTCCGGCATAGCCGCCGATGGCGCGGGCGGTTCCAGCGGCGGGCGTCGCC
>CALGOL010000669.1 GCA_937960755.1 uncultured Azospirillum sp. | reverse complement strand
GCAACCGCTGCGCAGCAGCAGCCGGAACCGCCAGCGGCTTCCAGACTTCATGCCGCGCCGCCGCGTCGGGATCGGGGCCGCGCATCCACACCGCGTCTTCACGGATCGGCCCGAGCGCCCGCCAGCCCTTGGCCTGCATTTCCTTCATCCGGCCGCGGGCGATCCAGGCTTCCACCGCCGCCCCGCCCGCATCGCATTCGCCCCAGCGGCAGACATCGTCATGATCGTCCTGAATCGTTTGATTCCCCCGAATCGTTTGATTCCAGCGCATATTCGCCTCCTCGGCCAGGAATGAACCATGAACAAGAGATTTGCTCAACTATCGGAACTTATCAAGAACAAACATTCAAAACAAACGCCCGCGCTTGAAAAAAAAGCGGCGAGAGCGGATGAAGGAGCATGAAGAAACGTTCCGTCTCCATCGCCGGCCATCAGACCAGCGTATCGCTGGAAGAACCGTTCTGGGACGCCTTGCGCGATCTGGCGGCGGCGCGCGGGCTGTCGGCTGCGGCGCTGATCGCGGAAATCGACGCGGCGCGCGACGGCAATCTGTCCAGCGCCATCAGGGTTTACGTGCTGAACGCCTATCGCGGCGCGCCAACTGGCGATGCGCTAACTGGCGATGCGCTAACTGAAGGAGCCGCCCGGTGAACGGCCTGCTTCCCCCCGACGCCTCGACGCTGGACGTGACGGCGCTGGTCTGGTTCTTCATTGTCTGGATCACGTTCAACGTGGCGCAAGATTACTTGCTGCGCGGGCGCGGGATCATCAATCAGAACCTTCACGTCATGCGCCGCGCCTGGATGGCCCGCATGCTGGAGCGCGACAACCGCATGGTGGATGCGGTGCTGGTGGGCCACACCATGCATAGCTGCACCTTTTTCGCCTCCACCACCATTTTGATCTTGGCCGGTCTGGTTGGGTCGTTCGGCGTCATCGACAAAGCGCATGACATCGTCATGAGCCTGACCGTGGCCGCCAAGGTGTCGCGGCCGTTCTTTGAAACCAAGGTTCTGCTGCTGGTGGGGATTTTCGCCTACGCCTTTTTGAAATTCACCTGGGCGCTGCGGCAGTTCAATTATTGTTTGGCGCTGATCGGCTCCGCCCCGCATCCGCCGTTCGATCGGCCGGAGATGCTGGCGATGGCGGAAAACATCGCCGACACCCTCAGCATGGCGGTGCGCGCCTTCAACGGCGGCATGCGGTCTTATTATTTCGCGCTGGCGGCGTTGTGGTGGTTCATCGACCCGCTTTTTTTCATGCTGGCGGCCACCGGCGTGGTGCTGGTGCTGGGCGGGCGGCAAGGCGTCTCCAACGCCGCCCGCCACATCAAGGCGCAACGGGCGTTGCTGGAAAAACGGGGAGAATAGCGCGGTTCGACTGTATTTAAACAGTCGACAGTCTTCGCATAAATTGGCCGAAAGGTTATTTTATCCGCAGGGCGGCGTAACGGGCCGCCGCCACAACGGCGGCGCGCCCGAAAACCATCAGCGATCAAGAGATAAACTTAAAATAGCAGCAGATAGCCGTTGGCGGTGGTCAGCACGCCGAGAATCGCCAGCACGCCGCTGATCCAGGTCAGCGCCGGCAGGCCGACGATGGCGGAAACCGACGCCAGCACGATGGCGATCTGCAGCGCCGATTCGGCGGCGTCGAACCACGGATCGCGCTCGCCCGCCAGGTCGCGGGCTTCTTCGTGTTCCTTAGCCTTCGCCAGCAGTTCTTTCTTGCCTTCGCCGGTTTCGGGTTCGCTCTCATAGCGGGCGACAGTGGCGCGGTAGGCGGCGATTTTTTCCTGATAAGCGGCGCGGGCTTCGGCCGGCATGTCGGGGCGCGACTTCATTTCCAACTCCAGCGCCTCCGCCGAAATGCGGTATTGGGTCTGGCGCAGGTTTTTGGCCTGATAGAAGTTCCATTTGTCGCTGGCCATGATGTTTTCGTTGGCCATGTCCTTGGCGGCGTTGCTGCCCCCCAGCGCCGCAATCGCCAGCATCACCGCCAGCACGGCGATATAAATCGCCAAACCCTTATTATCGCTGTCCGGTTCAGCGGCTTTTTCCAGATGTTCGGTCGCTTCGTCCGCCTTCATGGCGCTGTTCCCCTGTTAAGCCCTTCGCACAAATGCGAAAACGCCCCGCCGAAAAACCGGCGGGGCGTTCGCTTCAATTACATAAGGTCAACTCAAGGTCAATGGCGCACCGCGTCAAGGTCGCCACGCTCCAGCGCGCGGGCGGCGGCGGCGGCGGCGCGTTCGTCCTCTTCCGTCCATTCCACCGGCTCCAGCGGCCGCGTCAAAGCGTTGGCCAGCACCTCGTCCACCGTCTTGACCGGGATGATCTCCATCCCGCGCTTAACATTGTCCGGGATGTCGGCCAGATCCTTTTCGTTGTCCTTGGGGATCAGCACCGTCTTGATGCCGGCGCGCAAGGCGGCCAGCAGCTTTTCCTTCAAGCCGCCGATGGGCAGCACCCGGCCGCGCAGGGTGATTTCCCCGGTCATCGCCACGTCCTTGCGCACCGGCACGCCGGTCAGCACCGAAACGATGGAGGTTATCATTGCGACACCGGCCGACGGGCCGTCCTTCGGCGTCGCGCCTTCCGGCACGTGAACGTGGATGTCGCGCTTCTCGTAGTGCGGCGGCTTGATGCCGAACACGGTCGAGCGCGACTTGACGTAGCTTTCGGCGGCCTGCACCGATTCCTTCATCACGTCGCCCAGCTTGCCGGTGGTGGTGACGCGGCCGCGGCCGGGCAAGGTGACGGCTTCGATGGACAAGATTTCGCCGCCGACCTCGGTCCACGCCAGACCGGTGGTGACGCCCACCAGATCCTCCAACTCGGCTTCGCCGTAATGGAAGCGCTTGACGCCAGCGTATTTGTCGAGGTTGCGCCGGGTGACCGCCACCTTTGCGACGCCGACGACCTTTTTGGTCCCGGCCTCCTTCATCAAGATTTCCTTGACCGCCTTGCGGCAGAGGTTGGCGATTTCCCGCTCCAACGAACGCACGCCGGCTTCACGGGTGTAGTAACGGATCAAATCGCGCAAGGCGTCGTCGGAAATCGAGAACTCGCCCTTCTTCAGACCATTCGCCTTGATCTGCTTGTCCAGCAAGTGGCGCTTGGAGATTTCCACCTTTTCGTCTTCGGTGTAGCCGGAAACCCGGATGATCTCCATACGGTCGAGCAACGGTTGCGGCATGCGCAAAGTGTTGGCGGTGCAGACGAACATCACGTCCGACAGATCGTAGTCCACCTCAAGATAGTGATCGTTGAAGGTGGCGTTCTGTTCGGGGTCGAGCACCTCCAGCAGCGCCGACGACGGATCGCCGCGCCAGTCGGCGCCCAGCTTGTCCACTTCGTCCAGCAAGAACAACGGGTTGGAAGACTTCGCCTTCTTCATGCCCTGAATGACCTTGCCGGGCATCGAGCCGATATAGGTGCGGCGGTGGCCGCGCACTTCGGCTTCGTCCCGCACGCCGCCCAGCGACATGCGCACGAAATTGCGCCCGGTCGCCGCGGCGATGGACTTGCCGAGCGAGGTCTTGCCGACGCCGGGCGGGCCGACGAGGCAAAGGATCGGCCCCTTGACCTTGTTCATGCGGTTCTGCACCGCGAGGTATTCAAGGATGCGCTCCTTGACCTTCTCCAGCCCGTAATGGTCGGTGTCGAGCACCTTTTGCGCCAGCTTGATGTCTTTCTTGACCTTGGTGCGCTTCTTCCACGGAATCGACAGCATCCAGTCAAGATAATTGCGCACCACGGTGGCTTCCGCCGACATCGGGCTCATTGAGCGCAACTTTTTCAGTTCCGCCAGCGCCTTGTCCTTGGCTTCCTTGGAGAAGGCGGTCTTGTTGATCTTTTCTTCGATTTCGGCGGCTTCGTCGCGGCCGTCCTCGGTTTCGCCGAGTTCCTTCTGAATCGCCTTCAACTGTTCGTTCAGATAGTATTCGCGCTGGGTCTTCTCCATCTGCCGCTTGACGCGGTTGCGGATGCGCTTTTCCACCTGAAGAACGCCGATTTCGCCTTCCATGAAGGAATAGACCCGCTCCAAGCGTTCGGAGACGGTGGCGCATTCCAACAACTGCTGCTTTTCGGCGATTTTCAGCGCCAGATGCGAGGCGACGGTGTCGGCCAGCTTGCCGGAGTCTTCGATCTGGTTGATCGAGACCAGCACTTCCGGCGGGATTTTCTTGTTCAGCTTGATGTACTGCTCAAACTGCGACACCACGGCGCGGGACAGCGCCTCCAACTCCTGCGCCTCGCCGGCTGATTCCTCAATCAATTCGGCGTAGGCTTGGAAGAAGTCCTCGTTTTCGGCGAAGCTGGTGATGCGGGCGCGCTGGCCGCCTTCCACCAGCACCTTCACCGTGCCGTCCGGCAACTTCAGCAATTGCAGCACGGTGCCGACCGCGCCGACCTCGTAAATGTCTTCCGGGTTGGGGTCGTCTTGCGCCGCGTTCTTTTGGGTGACAAGCAGGATCTGCTTGTCGTCCTTCATCACGTCCTCCAACGCGCGCACCGATTTTTCCCGCCCGACGAACAAGGGCACGATCATATGCGGGAACACCACGATGTCCCGCAGGGGCAGGACCGGATAGAGGACGCCGGAGGGGGCTTTGGTCATGATGCTTGGCCTTTCTGCCGTCGCGCCGACAGCCCGGAGATGGGCCTGCGGCAACGAGCGCCTTTCTCTGTCTTAAGCACGCACGTTGCGGCGCGGAATTGAAGATAAGTTGGCACAGCATTTAGAGCGGTTCAAGGCCGCGCCGTGAAAAGTTTTCCCCGACGAAGCCGTTTTCCCGTGCGACGGGGGTCAGGTCGGCGGTTCAAGCGGGAAAACGCCGCGTGACGACGTCGATTTTTACGCTTCGAACGCCAGAACGCGGCTCAAGTCGGGGGGCGCCGTTGGCGCCCTCTCAGCTTTAGCCGGCGTTTTTTGATGAATGACCCGTTCCCGATCACTGGAAACCGAAAAAAAACGCCGGCGGCATCGGGCGGTAAGCCGCCCTAGCCCCGCAGCCACGCGATCAGCGCCGCGGTGGAGGCGTCTTGTCCCGCCACGTCCCCGCACTCCAACCCGCGCAGGATCGGCCCGGCCAACTGCTTGCCCAGCTCCACCCCCCATTGGTCAAACGGGTTGATGTTCCAGACGACGCTTTGGACGAACACCTTGTGCTCGTAAAGCGCGGTCAGCGCGCCCAGCGTCGCCGGCTCCAGCTTGCGCATTAGTATGGTGTTGGACGGCCGGTTTCCGCTGAAGACCCGGTGCGGCGTCAGCCGTTCAATCTCCTCGGCCGAGCGGCCGGCGGCGGTCATTTCCGCCCGCACCTCATCCGCCGTCTTGCCGAAAATAAGCGCTTTCGATTGCGCTAATGCGTTAGAAAGCAATATATTGTGATGATTGCCTAACGGATGGTGCGTTTGCGCCGGAACGATGAAGTCGCAAGGGATGATCTGCGTCCCCTGGTGGATCAACTGGTAAAAGGCGTGCTGGCCGTTGGTGCCGGGTTCGCCGAAGATCACCGGGCCGGTGGCGTAATCCACCGGACGGCCGTCGCGGTCCACCGACTTGCCGTTGGATTCCATGTCCAATTGCTGAAGATACGCCGGAAAACGCGCCAAAGACTGATCGTAAGGCAGCACCGCGTGCGCCGATGCGCCCAGGAAATTGCCGTTCCACACCCCCAGCAGCGCCAGAACGACCGGCATGTTGGCGCTCAGCGGCGCGGTTTCGAAATGCTGATCCATCGCCCGCGCGCCGGCCAACAGGGCGCGGAAATTGTCCATGCCGATCCCAACCGCCAGACTAAGCCCAATCGCCGACCACATCGAATAGCGCCCGCCGACCCAGTCCCAGAACGGGAACATGCTGGCGAGGTCGATGCCGAACTTCGTCACCTCGGCGGCGTTGGTGGAGACGGCGACGAAGTGTTTCGCCACGTCGTTTTCCGTCGCGCCCGAATCAAGCAACCAGCGCTTGGCGCTGTGGGCGTTGGTCAGGGTTTCTTGCGTGGTGAAGGTTTTAGAGGCGACAACGAACAGCGTGGTTTCCGGGTCGAGCGCCGCCAGGGTTTCCGCCAGATGGGTTCCGTCAACATTAGAGACAAAATGAAGCGCTATTTCGGGATGCAGATATGGCGCAAGGGCTTGCGCCGCCATTGCCGGTCCAAGGTCGGAGCCGCCGATGCCGATATTCACCACGTCAGTGATGGCGTGGCCGCGCCAGCCGCGCCAATCGCCGGCGCGCACCCGTTCAACAAAGCCTTCCATCTGCGCCAGAACCGCAGCGATTTGCGGCCCCACCGCTGCGCCGCCGACAGCGAAGCCGGCGTCGGCGGGGGCGCGCAAGGCGACGTGCAGCGCGGCGCGGCGTTCGGTGGCGTTGATCGCTTCGCCGCCAAACATCTTCGCCCGCCAGCCCGCCACATCCTGTTGTTCGGCCAAATCAATCAGCAGCCGAAAGGTTTCGTCGTCGATGCGGTTCTTGGAAAAGTCGAGCCGCAGTCCAGCCGCCTCGACGACATAGCGTTCGGCGCGGCCGGGGTCGGCGGCGAACAGCTCGCGCATAGCGACGCCGGCCGCGGTTTCGGCGCGGGCTTGCAGCCGGCGCCATGCGGATGAGGCGGTCACGGAAGAAGCGGTCAAAGGTCCAAGGTTGGTCATGCGAGCCGCGCTCCGACAAAAGTTTGACGCGAAACAATAATGCCACGCCCCCCGCCCGGCGGGCAAAGGCGTTGCGCCGCAGCGCCTAAAACGCCGCAGGCCCAAACTTGTGCCGCCCCGCCGAATGACTGACCCTTGGGGGTCAGTCCGGCGAAAGCGGCGACGCTCTATCGCCGCGCGGGCTTCACCAATCCGCCTAAAAGTCAATCTTTCGGCGGATTGGCGCTAGCGCTGATTTTCCATCTCCGGGATGATCACCGGGGCTCGCTCGCCGGGCGCGCCGCCGCCGCCGCCGAAAAACAGATTGCGCAGGAAACCCGGCGTCAGCAGCGCCAGCGGATTGACCGACACCGCCGGGTCGGCCAGCGGTCCTTCGACCGTCCAGGTGGCGGCGAACAGCCCTTGCCCCGGCCCGCCCGACAGCAAGTCGCCCAGCAAGGGAATCTGCCCCAGGATGCGGTTAACGCCGTAAACCGGTACGATGGTGCCGTTCAGCCGCGCCGTATCCTTCGCCAGATTGATGTCGCCTTCCAGCGTCAGGCCCAAGGCGCCGCCGGCGGTGCGCATGTCCCACAGCCGCAGCTTGTCGCCCTGCTTGTGGAACGAGCCGGTGAGATTGCCGAAGGAAATCCCTTCCCCCGACAGCAATTCCGCCAGCCCGGTCACCGACATGGCGTTGAGGATGCGCGCCAGCGCCGGCGCGTCGACGATGGTGTAATCGTCCATGACGACGCCGCCCTCGATCACCGCCTGCGGCCCGGCTCCCGACGTGCTCCCCCGCACCCGCAAAGTTCCGCCGCGCACCCGGTCGGTGACGTCCAACGCGCGCAAGGCCGCCCCGGCGTTGCT
>CALGOL010000668.1 GCA_937960755.1 uncultured Azospirillum sp. | reverse complement strand
CAAACCGGTCTGCGCCGCCGCCAATTCGGCTTTCAATTTGGTCACGGCCGCCGCGGCTTGCGCCCCGTCCGCCGTTTCGGCGAGGCCCAGCGCCGCCGCCACTTCTTTGGGCAAACTCATGTCGTCTCCGGGGTTTTGCGCCGACGCCAGCGCCGGCATGGGGAAATTGGGGTGGGCGGTCAGCGCCGCGCGGATGATTTTGGAAACCCGGCCCATCGCGTCGTGCAGAAACACCGGGCTGATGTAGCGGTATTCCTTGGCGGCGATGGCCAGCGCCGCCCGGCCCGTCCATTCGACGAGGCCGTAGACGCCGTCTGGTTCGGCCTTCAAATCCTTGATCCAGCCGGCGGCGGGGGCCGCGCCGACGCCTTTGAGCGCGCCTAAGTCATAGGCGTGGTCGTAGTCGATCATGCCGTCGATGCCGGCCAGATACGCCTTGCTGGCGGCGACCACGCTTTGGGCCGCCGCGGCGTCGCCAAAATCATAAGGGCCGCGGCCGTCGCGCCCCATGACGCGCCCCAGCGGCGCCAGCTTGATCCAGCGCGCGCCGGCGCCGTCCCAGCCTTCCGGCAAGGATGAGGCCAGCGCGGCGAAGGCGAGGCTGGCTTGGGTGATGGCGGCGTCTTTTTCCATGCCGGCGAGTTTAAAGCCGGCGGCGGCCCTTGATAATTCCGCCGCTGGCGGCGGGGCGGGGCTTGCGGTTTTTGGCCTTTAAGGCCATTTAAAAGGGGTGGGCCGGGTCGCGACATCGGTAATCCCAGCCAAGCCCCCCGCCGCCGGATTTATCCAGGCGGCGGCGATAGGGGCGCACGGGGGAGCGCGGGAGGCCCCCGGACCCGGCCCACATACCCCCCCTGAATCACCTTGCTACAAATGCGCTGACGCCCAGCCGCGCTTTTGAATGTTGCGGTAATCGGCGGCGCCGATGCGGTGGAAGGTTTTGACGAACAGCTTGCCGCCGTCGGCAGTGCGATTAACGATCAACTCGTAATACCGGTCGCCGATGCGGTGCAGATAGGCGTAGCGTTTGGCGATTTTTGACGGCAAGGCGACGCCTTCCGACAGGATTTCCGGCAACAGCCGCCACTCGTCAACCGACAGGTCATGTTTGGATTTTTCCGCCACCGTCTCATCCGACAAATACAAAATGGCGTCATCCGCCGCTTCCAGCGCCGTCAGCGCTGAAGCCGGCGGCGGCAGCGGCCACCAACCGGCCGCGTCGCCACGGCTCGACACCGCAATGAACCGCTCGAACGCCGGGCTTTGCAGCATGGCTGTTCCGGCGCGCCGCGCGATGTCGGGCGGGGCCGCCGCCAGCTTTTCCGCCAACAGGCGCTGACCTTCCGCCAGCCGCGACGCCGTGCCGACGTTATAGCCGAAGCCGGGGTCGATGCCGACCGGGACACTGACCGTCTCGCCAGTGCGGGCGTTGGTCCAATCCCGCGCCTCTTTCCAGCCGGTCTTGTCGAGTTCTTCCGGCGTCGTCACGCGCCAGCCTTCCCGCTCCAGATCGCGCGGCGCCAATTGCTCAACCGCGCAGCGGCATTTCCAGCCGTTCGGCGGATAATGGCTGCGCCAGAACCGGTGATCGACCGACAGGATCACCCCATGCCAGCGGCGATGATCGTCGCGGGTTTGCTCGTCCAGCACCGCGACGTAGCGCAGGTAAGGCCGGGTTTTTTTACGTTCCTGAATGCGGTCCCAGGCCCCCGCCGCCCGGCTCATCCGCATGTTGGTGTCATAGATGATGCGCAGCCGGCGGGGCGAGCCCAGTTGCACCGACTTTAATTCCCCGTCCAGCGGGTCGGTCATCATGGCGCGGCCCCACCAGCCACGCGCCTCCAGCATCGGCTGCACCGATTTCTTCCACGCTTCGAACGAGGCCCCGTCGGCCAGCGCCTTGTCCAGCGACGCCTTGACGTCGGCGAGCAGGTCGATTTGCGTCATCTTGGCGACGGTGAAGGCGGCGGCGTGCTCCGCTTGCCAGACGTCTTGCCACGCGAAACCCGGCTTCAGCCCCTTGGGCTCGAAGAACCGGATCGCCTCTTTGGGCGGCAGCGGCGTCAGCGTGGCGGCGGTCATGCCCAAGGCTCCCGGCAG
>CALGOL010000667.1 GCA_937960755.1 uncultured Azospirillum sp. | reverse complement strand
CGCCCGGCCGCTTTCAACCCGCGACGAAAAACTGAAAATGCGAACGCATGCATTCCCGCAGCGCGCCTTATCGCGCCCACAGCGACGAAACACGCTTGTATGACAGAATGGTTTTGCGCGATTTTGGCGACGTGGTCAGGGGGGCGGATCGGCCGCCTCCCCCGCCACAACGAAGGAGATAAGAAGTTGCCAGAAAAACTTCTTACCCTTCTGGTCCTGATCTTGGAAATCATCAAGCTGCTGCTTGAACACTTCCTCGGTCAGTAACCAGAGCGGAGGGAAGGGGACTGCACCCCCCTTCCCTCCTGCTCCCGAATATACGCCGCCGCCCGGCCGCTTTCAACCCGCGACGAAAAACTGAAAATGCGAACGCATGCATTCTCGCAGCGCGCCTTATCGCGCCCACGACGACGAAATACGCTTGTATGACCGATGGATTTTGCGCGATTTTGGCGACGTGGTCAGGGGGGCGGAATGGCCGCCTCCCCCGCCACAACGAAGGGGAAGAAAGATGCTGGATAAGCTTCTGACCCTTCTGGTCCTGATCTTGGAAATCATCAAGCTGTTGCTTGAACACTTCCTCGGCCAGTGACCGGAGCGGGGGGAAGGGGCGGCAACCCCTTCCCCCTGTTCCCGAATATAAGGAATTCTTTCGTACTTTTCAACCGGTCGCCAGCCTCGCGCCGTTAGCTGCGGTAGCTGCCGTTAATGTCGATGTAGCCATGGGTCAGGTCGCAGGTCCACACCGTGGCGACGCCGTCGCCCAGGCCCAGATCAACGACGACATCCACCTCTTGGCCTTTCATATGCGCGGTCACCGGCGCTTCGTCATAACCCGGAACCTCCATGCCATCGGCGCAGATCAACACGCCGCCCATGGTGATCTTAATCAGGTCGCGCTCGGCCCGTTCGCCGGCGCGGCCGACCGCGGCGACGATGCGGCCCCAATTGGCGTCTTCCCCCGCGATGGCGGTCTTGACTAGGGGCGAATTGGCGATGGTCAGCGCCACCCGCTTGGCGGCGTAATCGCTTTCCGCCCCCTTCACCGTGACGGAAACGAACTTAGTCGCCCCTTCGCCGTCGCGCACGATCTGCTTGGCCAGATCAATCAGCGCGTCTTCCAGCGCCGCGGCGAAACCGGCGAGAGCCGGATCGTAGGGATCGTAAACCGGCGCGTTGCCGGCCTTGCCCGTGGCGAAAACCAGCAGCGTGTCGGAGGTGGAGGTGTCGCCGTCCACCGTGGCGCAGTTAAAGCTCTTATCGACGGAAGCGGAAGTCAGCGCCTGCAAGGTTTCCGCCGGTACGGCGGCGTCGGTGAAGACGAAGCCCAGCATGGTCGCCATATCGGGGGCGATCATGCCGGAGCCTTTGGCGAAGCCGACGATCTTGACCGCGACGCCGTTGATTTCCGCAGTGCGGACCACGCCCTTGGGGAAGGTGTCGGTGGTCATGATGGCGCGGGCGGCCTGCTCCCAGGTCGCGGCGCCCAGGTTCGGCTCCAGATCGGCCAGCGGCGCCGCGATGGCGTCTTCCGACAGCGGTTGACCGATGACGCCGGTGGAGGCGACGTAGATTTCATGCATGTGCGCGCCCAGCAGCGAGGCGGCCATGGTGACGGTGGCGTTCATGGTGGCGTCGCCCGCCTTGCCGGTGAAGGCGTTGGCGTTGCCGGCGTTGACCACCAGCCCGCGGGCCAACCCGGTGGGCAGGCTGTCGCGGCACCAGATCACCGGGGCCGAGCAGGTGAGCGAGCGGGTCAGCGTCCCCGCCACCGTCGTCCCTTCGTCCAACGCGGCGAACAGCAGGTCGTCGCGACCCTTGTATCGCGTGCCGCTGTTGCCGGTCGCCAGTCGCACGCCGTCAACCGGCGGCAACTCGGGGAAGGCGGCGGGGGCGAGCGGGGAGATCTTGGTCGCCATGACGATTGTTTCCTGGCTTTCAGCGTGTTGGCGGAGTTGATGGTTCGACGTCGCAGAATATCAGGCTCGCCGGCCTTGTCACGCGAAGGATGAATGACAGCGGAACAAGGCCCGTCATCCTTCGCCTGCGTCGCCGCCCAGCCGTTCCGCCGCCGCCCGGCAAGCCGCGAGGATGCGGTCGGCGGCGCCTGATGGCCATGCTGGAAGGCGAGGAATCTCTGAC
>CALGOL010000666.1 GCA_937960755.1 uncultured Azospirillum sp. | reverse complement strand
ACCACGGTGGCGAGCGCCACCCGCCGGCCTTCCGCCAGCCAGAGCGCGGCCTGCGCGACGGCGTCGGCGTTAGCGGGTTCAACAGGCGTGGGGGCGAGGCTCATCAATGACGTTCACTTATTGTCCGTCGTGGTTTCGCCGAACAGCATCGAGCCGAGGTTAGGCGACTTGAACTCGCCCAGATTCTTGAACACCAGCCGGAAATACAGCGTCGACCCCTCTTCGGTGTCGGTCGAGACGCTGCTGGTATGGTCGCGAATCAACAAAGTCTGGAACAGCAAGCATTCATCGCTGTAACTCAACACGCCGACCGACGAGCGCGGCCCCGGATCGGAAGAGAACGCCTGCACATGTCCGGCGCTGAACGACCAGCCGCCGCCGAGCGTCATGTTGCCGCCAAACGTGATGTTTGAAGAGTGCTCGACCGTGTTGCGCGATTGGCTAGGCGCCTGATCGCGAAACGAATAGTTGACATAGCCGTTCAGGCCGGGCCTGCCGGCCATTGTGGTCAGCGAATGCACCCGCGCCCGGCCGTCGTCGGAATCGAACCGGCCGCGATAGTCGACATCCAGCCACTTGGTCGGCTCAAAGGTGATGCGGGTGACGTAGTCGGACTTTTTCGTAGCCAACCCAGACCACGACGGATAGTCGGTGTCTTCATTCAGCCGATAGCTCTGCCCGACGAAGACGCTGGCCGCCCCTTCTTTGTAACCATTGATCGCCCAGCGCACGCCGTAGGTCGCTTGCGCGCCGGTGTCCAAACGGTCGATGCCGGCGTAACGACTGGACATGAACAGCGTCGTGGTGTCGAAAGCCACGTCGATGCTGTCTTCGTTAGGAACCAATTCGTTCTTCAGATTCGGCGCAAAGCTCAGGGCCACTTTGGGTTCAAGTATCTGCTGCGCGCTTTCGCCGTAGCGCACGAAGGGATAGCGCATCTCCAGCGAACCGCGCGGGAACAGGCGCATTTCCGTCCCGTCCTGCCGCGTCGTCCCGGCGATGTCCGGCCGGTCGTATTCGTCGTAGGAATAAAACGCCGCCAGGACGGAGGCGTCGACCGAGGTGATGAAGCCGGCCGAAGAATACAGATCACGCCGCCAACCCGGCGTGACCGAGGTGCGAATCATGCTGGGGCCGCCGTCGCGGCGCAGCGTCAGCACTTGGGCGTCCAGCGACCACCGCCCGCCCAGCAGCGCGCCGGGTTCCCCCACCGCAGCGTAAATCGCCCGCGGCGCGACCAACGGCTCATGCAGGCTGTTGCCCATGCGCAGGTCTTGAAAGCTGTAGGCGTCGACAGCGGCGTAGTTGCGGCCGTCGAAACCTTCGACAAAAGCCCGGCTGGTCAAAATGTCGTCGCGCACGCCGTAATAGCGACGCAAATAGGTCCGATCCGTCGCGCGCTTGGCGTCGACGCCCCAGCGCCACGTCTCATCAATGTTGAACAGGCCTTTGGCGGCGATGTAGCCGCGAACCTTATCGCCTTTGCTGACGTCGTTCAGCCCGGTCAGTTCAGATTGGGTGATGGAGCCGTTCAGTTGCAGCCGGCCATCTTCAAAACGCTTGCGGTATTCCAGCCCAAGCAACGGCAGTTGCTTGGTGAACAACCCGGTTTCAATGGTGGCGTCCTGATCCGGCGCGATGTCGACATAATAGTTGGTGCGGATGAACGCGCCCATCTCGTCCTTGCTGCCGTAGGTCGGCGCAAGAAAGCCGGAACGACGGTCCACCGTCGGATCAGGATGCGACAGATAAGGCGTGTAAGCCACCGGAACGCCGAACATCTCAAGGTAGGCGTCGCGATAACGGACGTCCTTTTCTTCCTTGTCATGCACGACGCGGGCGGCGCGCACCCGCCAAACCGGCGCGCGCGTCGGGTCTTCCTTACACAATTCGCAAGGGCTGTAGACGCCGCGGTTGACGCGGAACAATCGGCCGCCGCGTCGTTCGCCCTCATTGCCGGCCATGCGTCCGTTGTCGGTCATCAACACCCGGACGTTTTCGACGAAAGCGTCGCGCATGTCGTCGGTGAGCTCGACGTAATCGGCGAAAATGAAGTCGCCGGACGGCTCCTTCAGGCGCACGCTTCCGGTCGCGGTGACAACCTTGGTGTTGCGATTATAAACGATCTTATCGGCGCGAACCGCGCGAAGTCCCTGGGTCAACTCGACCGCGCCGGTGGCGGTCACCACCCCGGCCTTCTCGTCATAGATTACCTGCTCGGCGTCCAGCAACGTCGGCTCTTGCTGCTGAGCCGCTGGGGCCTGCGCCGAAACCGGAGCGATGCTGACGCAAAGCCCGGCGGCCAGGGCCAAACCGACGAGTCCCGCAGACCGCCCCGCGCGTCGCGCGGAGCCGGAAAAGGCGGATTTGGATCGCTTGGGCCGTCCGGCCGAGAGAAGACGCACTGGCATGACGGCACCTTTGGTTAAAGCATTGGCGCGTGTCAATCCCTTCGCGCAAAACCGCGCAAGCCGCTGGAGTCGCCGCCGTCGCGTCGCCCGCGAATGGCGGCTTCCCAACGGTAGCGCAGCCCGTTACGCAGCGGAATGATCGGTTTGCGTCGACTCGAACGACGCATCGACAGCCGGCGAATCGCTCGCCTGAGCAAGCCGGGAATCGTCGAGCGGCGCAGGGTTGCTGTCGCGGACTTTGCGCACGCGGCCAGCTCTGGCGATGAAGGCCGGCACATGATCGCCGAAACCGACCACCGGCGGCCCCCCGTCGTCGTCATAGTGGCGGCGACGGTCGCGACGATCATCACGGTTGCGATCTTCGCGATGACGGTCGTCGCGATTGCGATCATCGCGGCGGAAATCTTCCCGGCCGCCGCGCTCGTCTCGGCGATGTTCAGCGGCGCCGTCGCGACGCAGGCCGTCCCGCTTGACGTGAATCCGCTTGTTTTCGGTATCGCGATTATTGCGATCCTGCCGCAATTCGGCGTCCACGGCCGGCTCGACCGCGCGTTCGGTCGCTTCGACGCGGGGGCCGCGCTCCGACGATTCGGC
>CALGOL010000665.1 GCA_937960755.1 uncultured Azospirillum sp. | reverse complement strand
CGCCGGTTTCGGCCAGGATCTTGGTGATCGCGGCGGTCAGCGAGGTCTTGCCGTGATCGACGTGACCGATGGTGCCGATGTTGCAGTGCGGCTTGTTCCGCTCGAACTTTGCCTTCGCCATGGCGCTCTACTCTTCTTTGACGTTGCAGAGAAACGGGCTATAGCCCGGCTAGGCTGCTTGCTCTCGTTCGTCCGGGTCAGCGCGCTGGAGCGGGTGAGGGGAATCGAACCCCCGTCGTAAGCTTGGAAGGCTTCTGCTCTACCATTGAGCTACACCCGCCTGATCCGCGCCGCCGCTCACGCCGCCGAACTTGAGAGCCGGCGGTCCCGGCCAAGCCGCGTGAATTTGAGTGGTGGAAGGGGTAGGATTCGAACCTACGTACTCCTAAGAGGGCAGATTTACAGTCTGCTGCCATTAACCACTCGGCCACCCTTCCACTTCCGCCGCGCCGTGTTTCGCGTCTGTCGATCGCGCCCCGTCGCTGCGGAGCCCGGCTGATACGGGAATTCAGCGCCCCTTGTCAAGCGCATTTAGTTACGGTCCTATGACCGCTCCTCAAATTTGTTCGGGACCGTCCCGGACCCCTCTTGCAAGAACGTACATCATGGAACGCAAAGCCCCCCGCAAGCCCGCCCACCAGACGCCGCCGGCCGCGCAAAACCGCCGCGGCAAAGGCGATTCCGCCGGCGCCAAGGGCGGGCAACGGCTGTACGGCGTGCATGCCGCCGCCGCCGCGTGGCTCAATCCGGCGCGCGAATGCCTGCGGCTCGCGGTCACCGAATCCGGCTTCGAGGCCATGGAGGCGACGCTCGACGCGGCGAAAAAAAATGGCCTGCGTCGACCGCAGCCCGAATTGCGCGACCGCGTCGACCTCGACCGGCTGGTTCCCGCCGGTTCGGTGCATCAGGGAATCGTGCTGGAGGTCAAGCCGCTGGAGGAGTTGGGGCTGGAGGACATTCTCGTGCAGGCCGATTCGGCCGAAGGCGGGGTCTGTCTGGTGATTCTCGATCAGGTCACCGACCCGCATAACGTCGGCGCCGTCTTGCGCTCGGCGTCCGCCTTCGGCGCGGCGGCGGTGCTGGTGACGGAGCGGCATGCGCCGGAAGTCACCGGCGTGCTGGCGAAAAGCGCGTCGGGCGCGTTAGAGACCACGCCCATCGTTCGGGTCGGCAATCTCGCCCGCGCGCTCGACGATCTGCGCGACGCCGGCTTCTGGACCATCGGTCTGGCGGAGGAAGGGGCGCAAACGCTGGCGCAACTGGACCTTACCGGCCGCGTCGCCCTGGCGATGGGAGCCGAAGGACCGGGCCTGCGCCGCTTGACCCGCGAACGCTGCGACGTTTTGGCGCGGCTGCCGACCCAGGGCCCGATCGGCAGCCTCAACGTCTCCAACGCCGCGGCGGTGGCGCTCTACGAGGTGGCCCGACGACGGGGATAAGGCGACGGTCTTGATGGGGTCAGCCGCCGCGCGCCGCCACTAAATGCAGGAAGGTGGCGGTCAGCACGGTTTCCCCGCGCTGATTGAGGGTGGCGTAAGCGATTCGCACCGTGCCGCGCCCGCCCTTCGATGATAGTTTCTTGTCCAGCACTTCGGCGCGCACCCGCAAGGTGTCGCCGGGGCGCACCGAAGCCAGCCAACGCAGCTCGTCGGCCCCCGCCCCGCCCAAGCCGGTGCCAGTGATGATTCCGGTGTCGCGCAGCAGACGAAAACTTAACGCCAAGGTTTGAAAGCCGCTGGCGATCAGGCCGCCGAACAGGCTCTTGCCCGCCGCGACGACGTCGAGATGAAACGGCTGCGGATCGTAGGTCAGCGCGAAGTCGATGATCTGCGCTTCGGTCAGCGTCGCGCCTTCGGTCTCGATAACGTCGCCGGGCTGAAAATCTTCAAAATAACGGCCGGTCACGCCGCTTCTCCCAAGCAGTTCAAGGTTGCTTGGTGAACATAAAGCACTGCGGATGGCGTTCCAGCCCCGCCGCTTCGTAAAAGCTCACCGCCTTGGGGGCCGACAGCAGCAGGCAATTGGTCCCCGGCCCCACCGCGGCGCGGGTTTGGCGCAGCAATTCCTTGCCCACGCCCCTGCCCTGCACCGTGCGGTCGACCGCCAAATCGCTGCAATAGAGACAATAAACGAAATCGGTGATGGAGCGCGCGACGCCGACCAGCTTGTCGCCAATTGTCGCGGTGACAATCAGGTCGGCTTGACGCAGCATTGTCTCAATCCGCGCCGGCTCGCCCACAGGCCGGCGTTCCGCCAGCCCGGAGCGTTCCAGCACGTCGATGAAGGCGGCGGCCGACAGATCGGGGTCGATCCGATAGACGATTTCACCCAGTTGCTCGCCGCCTTGCATCGCTTATTCCTCCCAGGGACGTTTCGCCGCCTCGCGTTCGACATCAACGCGGCTGACCCCGATATCTTTCAGCAAATGATCGTCCAACGCCAGCAAAGCTTGACGCTGGCGCCACCGTTCATGGGCGGCGATCATCTGCTCGAGAACGGTCCCAATCATGGCGGCGACGCCCAAAGCGCGCTGGGCGGCCGAACGGCCAAACCGGGCGGCGGAAAGAAAGGACGTGTATTGTTCGGCGCTCATTGGTACCTCCTCGGTCCTGATTGTCACCCTCTATGACAATGACAATTCGGAGTTTGCCACGGTAATTTTGGGTGTCAATTGATTCATTGTATCCATGACAATATCGCGGGCACAGTGTGGCGCCGGCGCCGCAATGCGCTGGATCGCTTGCAAATCAAAGCAAAGCCGCCTAAATTGTCACCATGACAAGTTGGACCCCCAGCCTGGACGGGCGGCAAGGCCCGCGTTATCGCGCCATCGCCGACGCCATCGCCGACGACGTGGCGCACGGCCGGCTTTCCATCGGCGCCCGCCTGCCCACCCACCGCGATTTGGCGGCGCGGCTCGGCGTCACTGTCGGGACCATCACACGGGCCTATTCAGAGGCGGAGAAGCGCGGCCTAATCGGCGGCGAGGTCGGCCGCGGCACCTTTGTGCAAGGGGCGGAAAAGCCGTCGCAAATGCGCGATTCGCTGTCGTGGCCGCCGGCCGTCGAAAACGCCGCGGTCAATATGACGGTGGTGAAGGCGCCGCAAAAAGCGGCCTCTGCGGCGCTGGCGGAAACCTTGCGGGAAATCGCCGCCCAGGCCGACCCGGCTGAACTGCTGGGCTATGCGCCGCACGGCGGCCTGCACCGCCACCGCGCCGCCGCCGCCGAGTGGTGCAACCGCCGACATCGCACCTTTGGCCTGACGGCGGAAGACATGCTGCTGACGGTTGGAGCGCAAAACGCCATGGCGGTGGCGATGGCGGCGCTCGCCCGCCCCGGCGACGTGGTGCTGACCGAGCGGCTGACCAATTACGGCGTCAAGGCGCTGGCCGCCACCTTGGGCCTGCATCTGGAAGGCGTCGCCATCGATGACGAAGGGCTGACGCCGGACGCTTTCGATTCGGCGTGCCGCCGGCTCGGGCCGAAGCTGCTCTACACCGTGCCGACGCTGCACAATCCCACCGGCGCTGTGATGTCGGAGGCGCGGCGGCGCGAGATCGCCGCCATCGCCCGCCGCCATGACGTGCTGATTATCGAAGACGACGTCTTCGGTTTTCTGGTGGACGGGGCGCGGCCCTATCAGGCGCTCGCCCCCGACGTCACGGTGTTCATCACCGGCCTGTCAAAGAGTGTGGCGGCGGGCTTGCGCATCGGCCATGTCGCCGCGCCGCCGGCTCTGGCGCCGCGGCTGGAGGCGACGGTGCGCGCGATGTACTACTCCGCCCCGCCCTTGCCGGCGGAGGTGGCGACGCGCTGGATACACAGCGGGTTAGCCGACCGTTTCGCCGACCGTCAGCGCGAGGAGGACTTGGCGCGCCAAGCGCTGGCGCGCGCCATCCTGCCGCGGTCCTGCGTACACGGCCACCCGGCGTCGGAACATTTGTGGCTGACCCTGCCCGAACCGTGGCGACGGGAGGATTTCCTCGCCGAAGCCAAGCGCCGCGGCGCCCTGGTGACTGGGGCGGATGTTTTCACCGTCGGGCGCGCCGGCGCGCCGCACGCGGTGCGGGTCAGCCTGTGCCTGCCGGAGACCCGCGAGGATCTGACCCGCGGCCTGCGGGCGCTCAACGAGGTGTTGCGCGATCCGGCGGCGACGGCGCTGTCGATATTGTAGGGGGGTTCGGTTCCCCCACCCCCTTCCAATATCCGCCGCGCCAACCAAATGAATGCGATGGCGTGACAGGGGTACCGAGCGATGGAATGCGACGCGGGCGATATTCTGATTAACACCAAGGGCTTCGGCCATGCCGGCGTCGGCATATGCAATCTTTTCGGGCCGAAAAAATCCGCCAACGGCCCGCCCGGCCGCGCCATCGAGGTGATGCACGCCGTCAATTCCGGCGTCGTCGAAGGCTGGGGCCTGAAAGCCTTTATCTACCGCCCCGCCAACCTGACCCATGAAGAAGCGCGCAAAATCACCACCATCGCCAGCGAAATCAAAGCCGGGGCGGAATACGGCGCGGCGCGCGCCATCTTCAAATCCTGGACCGGCAGCAGCACGTTCGGCACAGGCGCGCAAGGCCGGCTGAAGAAATACCGCGAACGCCTCAAGCTCAACGACACCGCCGCCGGCAAAGGCGGTAAGACCATCCCCATCGTCAAGCATGTGTTTTGTTCGGAATTCGTCATCCTCTGCTACCAATTGGCGCTGGGCGAGGATCATCCGCTGTTCATCAAGCTGGACGGGCTGCACACCCTGCCCAGCGGCCTGAAAACCTACCTCGACGGCAAAAGCGACGTCTGGCGCATGGTGGGCGAGGTGGAGCCGTAAAGCCCCACAACCCGCCGCCGCCCCACCGCCGGGCCGAAACCTCAACGTTGAAGGGGAAGTTGGTCGTCCATGGCGACCCCTTGTTTTAGGGATATTTCCAATCACTCGCACCGCGCAAGACCATTTTTCACTATACTTTCGCTTATTTATACACTTAATTTTGCAACAGTCTTCGCTGTTTGATATCGGAAGAGCGCACATATGCGTATGCTGGAAATAGACCCGAAGAAGGGATTCGATAAATCGGATATTTTCGGCCTTAAACCCTTCGGCGAACGCTTGGCGATGATCGTTGAAAATAACGACGAACCGCAGGTGATCGCCATAGACGGCGAATGGGGCAGCGGCAAATCGGTCTTCGCCCGGCAATGGGCGGGATTGTTACGGCAACGCAGGACGCCGGTCATCGAATTTGACGCTTTCGCTAATGATTACAATGACGACGCCTTCATCGCCCTGGCCGGCGCCGTCATCGCCCACGCCAAGGAAGTGCAGCAAGGCGATGACCACGGGACCATTAAAGCATTCATCGACAAGACCGCAAAAGTCGGTCGGGCGCTGATTCCCGTCGGGGTCAAGCTGGGCGTAAAGGCCTTAACCTTGGGAGCTGTCGACCTGAGCGACGGGCGGGATTTTGAACAGGCGATGGAGGCCGCCGCCGCAGATACCGGGACTTATCTGGAAAAGGAACTCGCCGACCGTCTGAACAAGGCGCAAAGTGCAACGCAGATGATGAAAGGCTTCGGCGAAGCCCTCAGCGGTCTGGCGAAGACGCTGGCGCAATGGGAAAGGCCGGAAGAAACCGACGTAAAACCACGTCTGGTGGTGATTATTGACGAGTTGGACCGCTGCAAGCCGTCCTTCGCCCTCGATCTGCTGGAGAAGATCAAGCATTTTTATAATGTTGACGGCGTCAGCTTCGTGCTGGTGACGAATCTGAAGCAGATCGAAGCGGCGGTGAAAGGACGCTACGGCGCCGACACCGACGCCGCCACCTATCTCCAGAAATTCATTTCAGTGCGCTTCAGGTGGAATCCCCGCAGCGAAGCGGATCTACCGATCAGCGTCGGTTACGTCGACCAATGTCTGCAACGTATTCGACCCAATCTCCATCAAGATCATGTCGAAGTACTAAAATTTTATTGTCAACGCACCGATGCAAGCCTGCGAACAGTCGAACGTATATGCTCGTATATCGCATTCTATCCGAATATAATATTTGATAAATCTCACAATAAAGCAACTTTTTTCGGAAGCATCATTTTAACACTTATCTGTCTAAGAGAAAGTGGAATAGATTTAACAAAATATAATGACAAAAATAAATTTAAAACAGATGCAATTAACGTTCTCTCAATAGCATCTCCTCAAAATAGTTTTGAAAAATGGGTGCGCGCCTATGTTGATATCACAAACATAAAAGATATTAATCAAAAAATGGATGGTCTTTGTTTGGATATATTAAGAACTATACCGGCAACGCATAATATCAGCGTGTTTCACCGTCGCATCGAACGCCTGCTCAACGGGGAAGCCGTCGCGTAAAGGTCGGCTTTTTCCTTCCCGATCCCGCCGAAATAAGTTATCTTTCGATATAACTTTTTTCGGAGGAACGCCATGCATACGGCCAAGCTGCGCAAGGTCGGCGGTTCGGTGATGGTGGCGATTCCGCCGACGCTGTTGCAGCAACTGTCTTTGGAGCCGCAGGACGAGGTCGGTGTCGGCATGGAAAACGGGCGAATCGTCATCGACCCCCGCCCGGCTAAACGCTTCACGCTGGCGGAACTGCTGGCGGCTTGCGACTCCACCGCGCCGCCGCCTGAGGACGACGATGACTGGACCCGCGACGGGGCGGTCGGTGAGGAGTTGCTGTAAATGGAGCTGGGCGACATCTACATCGTCCCGCTCGATCCGACCAAGGGACGGGAGCAGCGGGGAACCCGGCGGGTTCTGGTGGTGTCGCCGACCGCCTTTAACCGCCTGACCAACGCGCCCATTGTCGCGCCCATCACGCTGGGCGGCGACTTCGCCCGCGTCGCCGGTTTTACGGTGTCGTTGACCGGCGCCGGGTTGGAAACCCAGGGCGTCGTCCGCTGCGACCAATTGCGGACGCTGGACCTGAAAGCCCGCGGCGCCGTCCGCACGGAAAAGGCCCCGTCTTACATTGTCGAAGAAGCCTTGGCCCGCATCCGCCCGCTGTTCGAATAAACCCTCAACCCGCCTCGTCGGCGCGTTTAACGAAGGCGTCCATCACCTTCTTCACCCCGGCGTGCTCAAAACTGATCTCAAGTTTGTCCTGCTCGACCCGCAGCACGTCGCCATAGCCGAATTTCTGGTGGAACACCCGGTCGCCCGCGGCGAAGCCGGCTCCCGACTTGCGAGCCCCAGAACCGGAAACCGTGCGCGCCGTCCCGTCAATCACCGGCGGCGGCTTGCGCCATCCCCCACCGCCCTGACCGCCGCCGTAGCCGCCGCCGCGCTCGCCGAAACCGTCGTAACGGAAAGTCGGCGCCTGCTCGCGGAAGCCCGAGCCGATATTGCCGCCGTAAAGCCCCGATCCCGCCTCGACCTGCACCGCCTCGTCGGGCAATTCGCCGACAAAGCGCGACGGCAGGGAGGAAACCACATTGCCGTAAAGCCGGCGGTTGGCGGCGTGGCTGACATAGCTGCGCTTGCGCGCGCGCGTCAGGCCGACATAGGCCAAGCGGCGCTCCTCCTCCAGCCCGGCGACGCCGTTTTCATCCACCGCGCGCTGACTGGGGAACAAGCCCTCCTCCCAGCCCGGCAGGAAAACCACGTCGAACTCCAGCCCCTTGGCGCCGTGCAGCGTCATCACCGTGACGCTCTCCGCTCCCGCGGTTTCCGCCACGTCCACCACCAAGGCGACATGCTCCAAAAAGCCGCCGAGGTTTTCGAAATCCGCCATGCCGTTAACGAATTCCTTCAGATTCTCCAGCCGGCCGGGGGCGTCGGGGGATTTGTCCTCGCGCCACATCCGGGTGTAGCCGGATTCGTCCAGCACCATGCGCGTCAAATCGGTGTGCGGCAGGGTGCGCGTCAGCCCTTGCCAGCGGAAGAAGTCCTGCAACAGCCCCTTCAGCGCGTTGCGCGGCTTGGGCTTCAACTCGTCGGTCTCCACCAGCTTCCACGCCGCCGCGGTCAGCGAGCAGCCGGCGGCGCGCGCCGCCTGAAACATAGCCTGCATGGCGGCGGGACCGATGCCGCGTTTGGGCAGGTTGACGATGCGTTCAAACGCCAGATCGTCGTCGGGCTGGTGGATCACCCGCAAATACGCCAGCGCGTCGCGGCACTCCTGCCGCTCGTAGAAGCGCAAGCCGCCCAGCACGCGATAGGGCAGCCCCAGCGTCATGAAGCGCTCTTCAAAGGCGCGGGTCTGGTGGCCGGCGCGCACCAGCACCGCCATATCCGACAGCTTGACGCCTTGGCGCTGCAAGGCTTCGATCTCGTCGCCGACGCAGCGCGCCTCTTCGTCGCCGTCCCACACCGCGCGCACCCGCACCGGCTCGCCGTTGTCGGCCTCGGTCCACAAGGTCTTGCCCAGCCGGCTTTGGTTGTGGGCGATAAGGTGCGAGGCGGCGGCGAGGATATTGCCGGTGGAGCGATAATTGCGCTCCAACCGGATAATTTTCGCGCCGGGAAAGTCGGTCTCAAAACGCAGGATGTTGCCGATTTCCGCCCCGCGCCAGCCGTAAATCGACTGGTCCTCGTCGCCGACGCAGCACAAATTGCGGTGACCGCGCGCCAGAATTTGCAGCCAAAGATATTGGCAGACGTTAGTGTCCTGATACTCGTCCACCATAATATAGCGGAACTTGCGGTGGTATTCCGCCAGCACGTCGGGGTGGTTTTGCAGCAGCGTCAGGGTGTGCAGCAGCAAATCGCCGAAATCGCAGGCGTTCAGCGTCTTCAGCCGGTCCTGATACTGGGCGTAGAGCGCAACCATTTTGCCGCCGGCGACCTCGCCGCCGTCGCCGGGCGACAGCTTGTCCGGCGTCAGCGCCCGATCTTTCCAACGGTCGATGGCCGACAGCACCAGCCGCGGCGGCCATTTCTTGGCGTCGACGTTCTCCGCCTCCAGCAGTTGCTTGACCAGCCGCAATTGATCGTCGGTGTCGAGAATGGTGAAATTGGCCTGCAAGCCCATCAGTTCGGCGTGCCGGCGCAGCATGCGCGCCGCCAGGGCGTGAAAAGTGCCGAGCCACCAGCCCTCCGGCTCCTGCCCCACCAACGCCGCGACGCGCTCGCGCATTTCGCGGGCCGCCTTGTTGGTGAAGGTGACGCAGAGGATTTGCCACGGCGCCGCCCGCCTTGTGGCGATCAGGTGCGCCAGACGGGTGGTCAGCGCGCGGGTCTTGCCGGTGCCGGCCCCGGCCAGCACCAGCACCGGGCCGTCCAGCGCCTCCACCGCGGCGCGCTGCGCCTCGTTCAAACCTTCAAAATAAAACGGTTCACGCGCCGGGACCATTGCGGGGGCGGGCGGCGCGTCGTCGTATCCGGCCAGCGGATCGTCGTCGATGAAGGGGTCTGACATGGCTTCGTCGTACCATATCTAGCCCGCCATATCCAGCGGAGCCAAGCCGGCGGGACGGTGTCGCCCCGCGCGAGCGACGGCTTGATACATTAGGCCGTCATTATATCAACTGAGGCTGTTTAAATGCCAATTGTTACGCTTTGTCTCTGCGCCGTATGACCTTATTTCCGACTATTTTACTTTCCTGCGACGAATTCGCTTGTTTCGCCACCTTGTAATAAAAATTGTTTGACGACGACGCGCAGTATCCATCATTAATTTTGCCTGAATTTTAGCGAAATTTATCCGTAAATTCGGCGACTCTGTCGTCGGGAGGCTTAACAATGCTCATCGCTGTCAATCGCTGGTCAATCTCCACCAAAGCCGGCGCGGCGAACTTCCTCACCGCCGTTTTGATGGCCGGCCTGATGCTTGGCATCGCCGGTTGGACGGTCAGTTCAGAAATGCAGCGCCAAGCCCAAACGCGCCAAGACATGTCGATGCGCGTCGCCTGGACGGTGCTGGAAAGCGTCGGCAAAACCTACGCGATCCGCGACGGCAAGCTGTTCGCCGACGCCGTCCCGTTGAACGACAATTGGGCGATGGTGGACAAGGTCAAGCAGGTGATGGGCGGGGTCGCCACCGTGTTTCAAGGCGACCTGCGCGTGACCACCAACGTCTTGAAGGAAAACGGCGAACGCGCGGTCGGCACCCGTCTGGCGGCCGGGCCGGTCCATGACGCGGTGCTGCGCGACGGCAAGCCTTACCGCGGCCGCGCCGATATTCTGGGGCAAGGCTATCTCACCGCCTACGATCCGATTCGCGACACGCAGGGTCAGGTGATCGGCGTGCTGTTCGTCGGCGTGCCGGAAGCGGATATTCTGGGGCTGATCGATCAGGTGATCCACGGCTTGGCGCTGGCCGGTCTGGCGGGCGGCGCGCTGGTGGCGCTGGCCGGCTTCGCCATATTGCGCCACATGCTGAAAATCATACCGCATCTGGCCGGCGTGGTGGGCGAATTGTCGGACGGCCGCACCGGCGTCGCTGTTCCGGGCGTCGACCGGGCGGATGAAATCGGCGCCTTCGCTAAGGCGTTGCAACTTTTCCAAGCCAAGCTGGAAGCTGACCGCGCCCGCGAACGGCGCGAGCGGGAAGCATTGGAAGCCGATCAGCGCCGCGCCGCAGCGTTGGCCAGCGCCACCCGGCAGTTCGACGCCGACGTCGTCGCCGCCTTCAACGAGTTGCGCGACGCCGCGGCCAGTCTGGAACGCACCGGCCGCGTGCTGACCGACGCCGCCGCCCATGCCGGCGATCAGGCGGGAAATGTCGCCTCGGCCGCCGAAGTCGCCGCCGGCAACGTGCATTCCGTCGCCGCCGCCACCGAGGAACTTTCGGCCAGCATCGCCGCCATCGGCGCCCAGGCGCAAGAAGCCACCCAAGTCACCGACGACGCGGTAAGCGAAGCGCGTCGCGCCGACGCCATCGTGCGCAGCCTGGACGAATCCGCCGGCAAGATCGGCGAAGTGGTGCAGCTCATCAATTCCATCGCCGCGCAAACCAACCTGTTGGCGCTCAACGCGACGATTGAGGCGGCGCGAGCCGGCGAGGCCGGCAAAGGTTTTGCGGTGGTGGCGACCGAAGTGAAGAACCTCGCCAGCCAGACCGCCAAGGCGACGGAGGAGATCGGCGGCCAGATCGGCGCGGTGCAAGCGGCGACGCAACAGGCGGTGGCCGCCATCCACGGCGTCGGCGCCACCATTTCCCGCATCAATGAAATCGCCACCGGCATCGCCGGGGCGGTGCAGCAGCAGTCGGCGGCCACCAGCGAAATCGCCCGCAACGTCGATGAAGCGTCGCGCGCCACCAACGGCATGGCCGGCAGCATTTCCGACGTGATGGCGGCGACCCAGGAAACCGACCGCGTCGCGGCGGACGTCGCCGCGGCGTCCCATCAGGTGGCGTCGCAGACTGGCGCGCTGGACGACGTGGTGCGCCGTTTCCTGGGCGCGGTGCGGGCGGCGTAACGCCGGATTGAGTGCTGACGGCGCTTCAACCAGCGCC
>CALGOL010000664.1 GCA_937960755.1 uncultured Azospirillum sp. | reverse complement strand
CGGCAACAACTCCGGCATCGGGACGGCCGGCGGCGCCGCCATCGGCGCGGTGGCCGGCTTTATCGCCGGCTCGCTGATCGGCCAACTGCTGGACGACGCCGACCAAGCGAAGCTGGAAAGCGCCTCGCAACGCTCGCTGACCGACGGCGAAATGATTCGCTGGAACAGCGACCGCAACCCCGGCGTTCATGGTTATAGCGAAGTGGTGAGCAGCGCCGAAACCCCGGCGCGCCGCCCCGGCGCCAAGCCGGCGAAGGGCGACGCCTGCCGCACCGTGCGCGAAGTGGCTTATGTGGACGGCAAGGAATATGTCGAAATGGCGGAGTACTGCCGGGCGGAAGGTTCCGTCGGCTGGACGCGGAAAACCGCATGAGCCGCGTCGCCGCTCTCATCGCCGGGGCCGCCTTGGGTGTTTTCTCAGGCGGCGCGCAAGCGCTTGACTACGAATTCTATCGGCAGGGCGGCGAAACCGCCGTTTTGGTCACCGGGGAGTTCCAGTACGGCGACGAAAAGCGCTTCCGCCGTGAAATCCTCAACGCCAAGCCGGTGTCGGAGGTGATTTTCGCCTCGCCCGGCGGCAATGTTTACGCCGCGCTCGCCATCGGCCGCTTCTTGCGGGAAATCGGCTTGCCGACGCGGGTCAACCGCGGGCAAGCCTGCGCCAGCGCCTGTGTTTACGCGCTGATCGGCGGCATCTTCCGCACCATCGAGCCCGGCGCCCGCGTCGGCGTCCACATGTCGTCGATCACCGGCAATAAGGAACTGCTGCGCGACGTCACCGAAGTCATCCGCCGCCAAGGCCCGGCGGGCGCGAAGGAAGTCTTGAGCCTGATCGAACAATCGGCGGCGTCGGTGATGGCGGCCCAGGCGCGCTATCTGGTGGATATGTCGGTGTCGATGGAGCTGATGCACCCGATCACCGACACCCAATCCACCGACATGCACTGGCTGAGCCGCCGCGAGTTGGAGCGCTACAACATCATCAACTGACCCTGATGGGCGCAGGTCAGCAGCACTCGTCCTCCAGCTTGCGCAACAGCGCGAGCCCCTCTTGGTCGTCGTGCTCCTCGAACAACTCGTCGATCATATAGACGTACGAGCACAGCAGGCACAGCCCGTCGGCGGTGCGGGCGCGCACCGCGCCGGCCTGCGACAGCTTGACTTTAAAATGCTCCCAGAAGGCGTTGGTCTTGGCGGGGTCGTCGATATGGCGGCGAATCGCGGCGATCACGCGGGCGGCGTTGTCGTCGCAGTCGATGCCCTTGAAGCTGACATAGCGGTCAGGAGATACGTCGATGGCGTCCATTGGCGGCGGCTCCGGCAAAAAAAGGTGGAGTGAACTTACCTTGCGGATAACCCGCCGTCGTTCGCATGCGCAACACGCGGTCCGCCAGCGGCGCGCCGGCTGCGCCAACGGCGTTTTAAGCGCACGAACGGCGGCGGCCGGTCCTCGCGACGCCCGTCAAATCAGCGCGAACAGCCGGCGAATCGCCTCGACCTTGCCGCGCCCCACCGGCACGGCAGGACTGCGCAGAGCGGCGGTGAGCAGAGTCACCCGACCGTCTTCCCGCCGCACGCCCGCGGCGTGGCGCAGATTGACGATGTAGGAGCGGTGAACCCGCATGAAACCGGCGGCGTCCAAGCGCTGCTCCAGCTCCGCCAGCGCCAGCGGGCAAAAGCCGTCTTCCCCCGCCGCCGCCGCGACGTGGGTGTAATGCCCGTCGGCGCGCAGGTAAGCGACATCGTCAAGCGCCACCAGCGCCACGCCGCCGCCGCGCGACACCGGCAGTTTCACCAAGGGCGTCGACTCGGTTCCCGGCGGCGGCTGGCCGCCGTCGTCAATCGGGCATAAGGAAAGACAAATTCCAGCCGGAGCAAGCCGAGTCGCCTTGAGCAGCAGCGTACGCCCCGGCAAAGTCGCCGCCAGGGCGGCGCTTTCCTGTCCTTGCGCCGCCTGCAACAGCCAATCCAGCTTGCCGCGGGCGGCGGGCGGATGGACGTCGGCGATGGCGCGGCCCAGCAATTCCGCCGCCGGACGCCCCAGCAGGCGTTCCGCGGTCGGGTTAAGCGCCATGATGCGCGCCTCGCCGTCCAGCAGGACGACGCCGGTCTCTAAACGTTGCAAGCGGTAGGCGAAGCTTTCCATAGGTTTGTTGTGCCGCGCCGCCGCCGTCGCCGCAAGCGCCGTGGCGGCGGTGGCGGGAAAAGCCGCGCTCTGCTAGGCTTGCGGCCAAAATCCGCTAACAACAGCGTTCTGGGAGGACGATCAAACATGAGCAAAGCTGCCAAAAAGATCGGCGTCATTCTGGCCGGCTGCGGCGTTTATGACGGCGCGGAAATTCATGAAGCGGTGCTGACGCTGCTCGCCATCGACCGGGCGGGCGCCGCTGCGGTGATCTTCGCCCCCGACATTCCGCAAGCCCATGTCGTCAATCACCTGACGGGCCAGGAAATGGCGGAAAGCCGCAACGTGCTGACCGAGGCCGCCCGCATCGCCCGCGGCAAGATCGCCGATCTGGCGACCTTCGATCCGGCCGAGGTCGACGCGCTGATCCTGCCGGGCGGCTTCGGCGCCGCCAAGAACCTGTGCGACTTCGCCTTCAAAGGCCCCGACTGCACGGTTAATCCCGATGTGGAGAAGGCGATTCGCGCCGCCCGCGACGCCGGCAAGCCGATCGGCGCGCTGTGCATCGCGCCGGCGATCCTCGCTAAGCTGTTCGGCGGCGAAGGCGCCAAGCTGACCATCGGTTCGGACGAAGGAACCGCGGCGGCGCTGGAAAAACTGGGCGCCGTGCATTGCCCGACCACCCACGGCGAAATCATCGTCGACGAGGGCCTAAAGCTGGTGACGTCGCCTTGCTACATGCTTGACGCCAGCGTCAGCCAGATCGCCGACGGCGCCGCCAACACCGTGGCGGCCTTGCTGAAGTTAATGGAAGCGTAAGCGCACAAGGAAGGGCGGCGGCGATTCTCTTCGCAATCGCCCTCACATATGCGGCTTGCGGCCCTTCAGATACTTCAGCGCCTCGCCGTTGCAGCTATCAGTGACGCGGCGGTATTCTTGAATGGTGTCGATCTGCATTTGACGGCGGTCGCGTTCACGGGTGAATTCCCGGTTCAGCGCCGCCAATTCGCGGTCGACCTGGCCGCGCATCACCGTCATGGCGTGGTTTTGCGAGCGCGACACTGTCGGCCCCAGCCGCGCGACGAAGGCCTCCAGCCGTTTGCGGACGATCTCGATGTATTCCGCCAGCAGCTCGTCGTCGACCTTCACATGCTTCATTTCATGCGCCAGCACCTCGCCGTGAATGCAGGTGTCGCGCGGCAATTCGCGGGCGACGTAGACCGTGCGCTCCTGATAGCCGAACGATACTTTCAGCAGGTTCATCCGGCCGCACACCGTGGCGTTCGGCCCCAGGCTGAAAATAGCGCCGATTTCGGAAACAAAGCCGAAGCGCACCACCGTCAATCCCAGCACGGCGCTTTTGATCGCGCCTTGCGGCCCATGGCCCCGCCCCGGCATCGCCGACAATTGACCGGTCGTGCGGTCAAAGACGTGACGCACCGGCGGATCCAGCTCGTCGACCGCCAAGTCAATGCGGCCGACGGTCGGGCAAGCCTCCGCCGCCGCCGCCGCCGGACTCGTCGCCGCCAGCACCCAAAAGATGAACCCGGCCCACGCGAGGACCGGGTTCATATGCTTGTATGAAAAGCGCAATGACAACTCGCGTCGATCAGCTTTCCGGGTAAAGGAAGCGGACCTTGTGCGTTCCGTCCACCGCGCGCAGTTCGCGCCGCAAGACTTCCGGGTCCACCTCGCCGTCCACATCCACCACCACATAACCGAGTTCCGGGTCGGTTTGCAGATATTGTGCGGCGATATTAAGGCCATGCCGCGACAGCACGTCATTAACCTGCCGCATCACCCCCGGCACGTTGCGATGAATGTGCAGGAAGCGGGTGCAAGCGCGATGCACCGGCAAAGCGGCTTGCGGGAAATTGACCGCGCCGATGGTCGAGCCGTTGTCGGAGAAATCCGTCAGCTTCTGCGCCACTTCGGTGCCGATGTTTTCCTGCGCTTCCTTGGTCGAGCCGCCGATATGCGGCGTCAGGATGACGTTGTCGAGCCCTTGCAGCGGGCTGACGAACTTTTCCTTGTTGCTGCCTGGCTCCACCGGGAACACGTCGATGGCGGCGCCGAGCAGACGGCCGCTCTTCAACGCGGCGGCCAGCGAATCGATCTGCACCACGGTGCCGCGGGCGGCGTTGAGGAAATACGACCCCTGCTTCATCTTGGCGAACTGCGCTTCGCCCATCATGTCGCGGGTGGACGGGGTTTGCGGCACGTGCAGCGTGACGACGTCGGAAATCTCCAGCAATTCGTCGAGCGTGCCGCAAGCCTTGGCGTTGCCCAGCGCCAGCTTCTTAACGATGTCGAAGAAAACGACGTTCATGCCCATGGCTTCCGCCAAAATCGAAACCTGCGTCCCGATATGGCCGTAACCCACGATGCCTAGGGTCTTGCCGCGCAACTCGAACGAATTCGCCGCCGACTTGGTCCAAGTGCCGACATGGGCGCCCTGGGACTTGGGGAAAATCCCACGCATCAGCATGACGATTTCGCCGATCACCAGCTCCGCCACCGAACGGGTGTTGGAATAAGGCGCGTTGAACACCGGAATGCCGTACGAACGAGCGGCCTTCAAATCCACCTGATTGGTGCCGATGGAAAAGCAGCCGACGCAGAACAGCCGCTTGGCCGCTTCCAGCACCGACGCCTTCAACTGGGTTTGTGAGCGAATGCCGACCATGTAAACGTCGGCGATTTTTTCCTTCAGCTCTTCTTCCGCGAGCGCGCCCGGCAGCAGTTCGACATTATGATAACCGCTGGCGTTCAGCTCTTTAATGGCGTTCTGATGAATGCCTTCGAGCAGAAGGATCTTGATGTCGTCCTTGGACTTGGAGTGCTTGACCGCGGCCATGACCGTTCCTTAATGCGAAAAGCGTGCGACGCGCGTCCCATCGCCGCATTGCGAAAACCGGCGAGCGAGACCGCGGCTAAGCTAGCGCTCCCCAGGGGGGTTTGTCACTGCCCCAGTGCAGGGCGGCGACGCATGTCCGACTTTCGTCGCGCTTGAGCCGACAGCACGCCGACGACGCAATGGCGGTCGCGCTTCATCGCGATTTAGTGTAAATGCTAAACAGCCACACTATATACGGAGCCGCCGCCCCATGCGCGCCCTGCTATTATCGATCATTTTATGTTTTTCCGCCGTAACGGCCGCCAGCGCGGCGCCGGCGAAAACCCGTCCCACCATCGGTCTGGTGCTGAGCGGCGGCGGCGCCCTTGGCGCCACCCATGTCGGCGTCATCAAGGTGCTGGAGGAGCTGAACGTTCCGGTCGACATCGTGGTCGGCACCAGCATGGGGTCGATCGTCGGCGGGCTTTACGCCATGGGACTGAAGGCCGACGAGTTGGATTCGCTGGTGCGCAGCATCGACTGGGCCGGGGCGTTTGAAGACCGGCCGCCGCGCGGCGACCGCTCCTTCCGCCGCAAGCAGGACGACTACGGCTTTCTGATCGACCTCAAGGTCGGCATCAAGGACGGCGGCATTCAATTTCCCCCCGGCATCATCCAGGGCCAGCGCCTGACCCTGTTGCTGCGGGCGTTGTCGATGCGGGCGCGCGGCGTGTCCGACTTTGACATGCTGCCGATTCGCTATCGCGCGGTCGCCGCCGATCTGGAAACCGGCCGTGAAGTGGTGCTGGGCAAAGGCAACCTCGCCACCGCCATGCGCGCCAGCATGTCGGTGCCCGGCGTCTTCCCGCCGGTGGACGTCGACGGCAAGCTGCTGGTGGATGGCGGCGTCGCCAATAACCTGCCGGTGGACGTCGCACGCGCCATGGGGGCCGACATCGTCATCGTGGTGGACATCCCCACCATCTTGAAGACCCGCGACCAATTGAAGTCCACCGTGGATATCGCCGGTCAGATGCTGGCGGTGCTGATTCAGCAAAATTCGCTGGCGCAACTGCGCTCCATCGGGCCGCGCGACATCCTGATTCAGCCCGATCTCGGCGACATGACCTCGGCGGATTTCGGCCGCATAGCCGACGCCGTCGCGCCCGGCGAAAAAGCCGCCCGCACGCAAACCAGCCGGCTGGCGGAACTGGGCAAGCTGCAAGGCGAACCCCGCGCGGTGTTGAGCGGCCGATCAACGGGCGGATCCTCGTCGCACGGCGCATCCGGCGTCGCCGCCGCGTCCTACCCGCAAGGCGGCCAGCTTTACGGCGGCGGCCAGTACAGAAACGATAACGCCGCCTACGGCGCGGCGACCACCCATTCCGCCGGCGCCGGGGGCGGCGATCGGACAAAAGCGGTGGCCGGCAAGATCGACCTGCTGTCGGCCGGCGGCCCGCCGCCGATCATCTCGTTCATCGACATCGACAACCGCACCAAATTGTCGGAACAACGCATCCGCCGCATGATCCATCAGAAGGTTGGTCAGCCGCTGGATGCGGCGCAGTTGGAGCGCGACTTCGCCCTGCTTTATGGGTTGGGGGATTTCGAGCAGATCGATTACGTGCTGGTGGAGCGCAACGGCCAAACCGGCATGGTGGTGACGGCGACGGAAAAGAGCTGGGCGAAGGATTACTTCCGCGTCGGTCTGGCGCTGGAGCATGACTTCTCCGGCCGCAGCACCTTCACCCTCGGCGGCGCGCTTACCTTCACCGGCCTGGACGAAAACGGCGCGGAATGGCGCACCGAAGCCTCCATCGGCGAA
This sequence comes from uncultured Azospirillum sp., assembly GCA_937960755.1. Classification (GTDB taxonomy): domain Bacteria; phylum Pseudomonadota; class Alphaproteobacteria; order Azospirillales; family Azospirillaceae; genus Azospirillum. The sequence goes on along the minus strand of CALGOL010000664.1, from coordinate 6,659 downwards.
GAACAGCGCGTGTTTACGGAATACTATCAACCATTGCAGCCGACGCCCGGCTGGTTCGTCGCGCCGCAGGCGCAGTATTATCAGCGCAATTTCTACGCCTACGGCTCCAACGGGGCGGAGGCTGAATACCGCCTGATAACCGCCGACGCCCGCTTTATGGTCGGGACCGAGTTGGGGGCGAACGGCATGATCGCCGGCGGCTTGCGTTTCGGTCGCGGCGAAATCAAGCGTCTGGTGGGCTCCGCCATGCCGGACGACCTGATTTTCAACATCGGCGCCGGTCAGCTTGTTTTCATGTCCGACACGGCCGACGACGTGAACTTCCCGTCCGACGGCCATGTTGTGCGAGTCAATCTGGACTTCTCGTCAGAATCGCTGGGGGCCGACGACGACTACACCAAGCTGGAGGTGGCGGCGAACCAAGCGTTTGAAATCGGTCGCACCCGCGTCATCTTCGGCTTGAACGGCGGAACGGCGCTATCGGGCGACCTGCCGATCTATGATCGGTTGAGCGCGGGCGGCATGTTCAGCATGTCGGGCTACTCCCGCGGCGAGATTTCCGGCTCCAACCTGCTGATGGGCCGGGTGATCGTCATGCAGCCGCTCACCGAAAGCTCGCCCTTGGCGTTCAACCTGCCGCTCTACCTCGGCGGCTCGCTGGAAATGGGCGCCACCGACGACGGAACCGGCGAAGGCTTGGGCCGCCGCCACTACGGCGGCAGCGCCTTCCTGGGCGCCGACACCCCGCTGGGGCCGGCGTATCTCGGCTTCGGCGTCGGCGACGGCGGCCGGCGCGCCGGTTATCTCTACTTCGGCAAGCTGTTCTAACGGATGATTGGGACGGCGGCGGCGCGACCTTGGAGAAGCGAGGTCAGTCGCCGCCGGTCTTGCGGCTCTGCCGCTCCCGCCAACGACGGAACGAAGCGCGGTTGCGCCAGTCGCGCAAGCGCCGCACCCATTCCGCCGGACTAGCCAGCAGCGAAATGCGGGTTTCCGCCGGGCGGCTCGGCTCCAGCAGCAGGCCGACCGAGAGGATATCGCCGTTGTCGTCGCGGTCGCGCAGCACCACTTCCACTGGACCCAAGCGGATGCGGTCGCCGGGTTCCGCACCGGCGCCGAACTCCTGGCGGAACAATTCGGCCAACGTCAGTTGCGCCCGCGGCAACGCCAACGGCAGGCCGTACATTTCCGCCAATTGCGCCAGCGTAATCGCCGGATTCAGCGCCATGTCGCCGAAGAACTCTCGATCATCCTGATCCAACGGACGGGGCGCCGCGAACAGTTTGTCGTGCAGCGCCAGCCGGTGCCGCGCCACGAACATGTAAACGTGATCGTGCGGTTGAAGCGGCAGAGCGCGATGCAGCGGGGCCACCTGACCGCCCCGCAGCACCAAAGCGGGACGCGCCCAGCGCGGCAACTGCTGGCCCCGCCCCACCGGGCTGTTGGGATGAACGGTGTAGGTCACCAGTTCGTAATCGATTTCGTCAGGCAGCTCTAATTCGACGCGCTCCACCGGGCCGATGCGCGGCGGCACGATCAGACCCAGCCAGCGCGCCATCGGCCGAATGGTCCAGCCTTGCGCCACCAGCGAAATCACCACGACGATAAAGGCGACGTTGAAAATCGCCACCCCATTGGGCGAGCCCGCCAAGATCGGCACCAGCGCCAACAGCAGCGACACCGCGCCGCGCAGGCCGACCCAGGACAAAAACGCCGCCTCTTTCACCGAAAAGCGGAACGGCAGCAGGCTGATGACGACGGCGATCGGTCGAGCCAGAAAAATCAACGCGACGCCCAAACCGATGGCGGGCGCCAAAACGTCGAGAAAGCCGCGCGGACTGGCGAACAGCCCCAGCATGACGAACATGACGATCTGACTGAGCCAGGTCAGCCCGGCATGAAAGCGGCGCAGCCAAGCGGCGCCGCGCAGCGACGAATTCCCGGCCACCAGCCCGGCGACGTAAACCGCTAAAAAGCCGGAACCGTCCAGCAAGTTGGTTCCGGCGAAAATGAACAGCGCCACCGCCAGCGACACCACCGGATTCAACGCATTGTCCAGCCGGGCGGTGTTGATGATCGCCACCAAGGCGACGCCGCCGGCCAGCCCCAGCGCAAGGCCAAGCCCCATTTGCATCAGGAACATTTCAACAAACAGCGCCCAATCGTCGCCAACGCCGCCCAGCCGCATCGCCTCCAACAGCACCACGGTCAGCAAGATCGCCATGGGGTCGTTGGCGCCGGATTCGATTTCAAGCGTTGAACGCACCCGGTCGCGGATGGTGATGCCCCCCACCCGCAACAAAAAGAACACCGCCGCCGCATCCGTAGAGCTGACCACCGCGCCCAGCAGCATGCTTTCCAGCCAATTGAAACCAAACAGGAAATGGGCTGCGGCGCCGGTCAACGCCGTCGTCAGGGCGACCCCCACCGTCGCCAGCGTCAAGGCCGGCCCCGCCGCAGCGCGATAGCTTTGCAGCCTTGTGTCAAAGCCGCTTTCGAACAGGATCACCGCCAGCGCCGCCGACCCGACCAGAAACGCCGTCTGCGGATCGCTGAACTGGATGCCGAGGCCGCTTTCGCCCGCCGCTAATCCGACACCCAAAAAGATCAGCAACAAGGGCGCGCCGAAACGAATGGCCGCGACGCTGGTCAGGATGCTGGCGACCAAAAGGCCGGCGCCAATGAGAATGACGGTGCTGGTCGCCTCCATGGCTTAGCGATCTTCTCTCTCTCTTCAATTTATGAACGCAGGCATAAGGTTAGCATCTCATGTTGCGATGCAGCAAAACAAGACCGGAAATAATATGTCGATAAATTTATTTAGGTCGGCGACGCGGCTGCGACACCTCGACCGTGGTGCGCCTAATACGATTCAGCGCGATCCGCTGCAAAACACCGCCAATGCGTCATGCAGTTCCGGCAAGACCCGCTCGACCGCCGCTTCGCCTTCCGCGATGCAGTGCTGGGCGCGATCAAATTCCAGCAAGCCGACGTCGCCCAGCCGCGGCGCGATGTGGACGTCGGGCGGGTCGCCGGCCAGCCGCGAGCGGGTGATGCGGTCCATGACGATGGACAGCGACGACACCATAACGCCGAACAGGCTGGGACCTTCGTTTTCGCGGCGGAAAATCCGCTGCGCCAGCGCGCCAACCGGCGAAAAGGCGCGCATCGCCGGCGCCCCCTCCTCCACCACCTTCAGCAGATCGAAACCGGCGGCGGTCGGAACCAAGGAGCCCGGCTTGCGCGCCTTGCCGATCAGATCGCCCGACAGGTTGACGGCGATGACCAATTGCGCCCCTAACGCCCGGCAGACCGACACCGGCACCGGGTTGACCAGCGCGCCGTCGATCAGCATGCGGCCGTCGCGCTCCACCGGCGGAAAGACGCCGGGCAATGAAAACGACGCCCGCAAGCCTTCCGACAGCCCGCCGTCTTGCAGCCAGACCTCATGCCCGGTGATGAGATCGGTGGCGACGGCCGCGAAGGGCGTCGGCAAATCCTCAATCCGCACATCGCCGATATGGCGGCGCATTTCATTAATCAGTCTTTCGCCGCCGATCAGGCCGCCGGACCGTATGCGTAAATCCAGATAGCTGACAATGCGCAGCCGGTTGAGCGACAGCACCCATTCTTCCAGGGCGTCGAGCTTGCCGGCCAACATCATGCCGCCGACCACGGCGCCCACCGACGCGCCGCACACCACGTCCGGCTCTATGCCGTAACGCTTCAGCGCCCGCAACGCGCCGATATGCGCCCAGCCGCGCGCCACGCCGCCGCCCAACGCCAGACCGATTTTCGGACGGTTCAAACCGCCGTTCCCGCCGCCGCCGTCCGCCATGGCCGCCTCCGCCCGCATGTTCGTTTCATATAAAAATAGTTTGGCGCGGGCGGCGTTAACAACGGATAAAGGCGTTACATTTCCACTACTTCGACAACGCCGGCGATTTGCTTGACTGCGGTGCGGGTTTGCGGCGACAGGCTGAAGGTTCCCAACAGCAAGTCCGCCTCCATCGCGCCGTCCAAATCCAGCGTCAGCAATAGTTTCGCCCGGCCGCGCGGCAGCTTCTCCACCAGATCGCGCAAGCCCGCCACCGCGGCGGCGGCGTCCACCGTGACCCGAACCCCTTCCGACGCGGCGGCCACCGCGGTTTCCAGCAGTTTGACCTCTTGGCAGGTCAGGCGGTACTCCTCACCGTTGGCTTGAATGTCTACGGTCAAAAACACCGCCGTTCCCGGCTCCAGCAGGTCGCGGCTGACCGCCAAGGTTTCCTGAAACAACGTCACTTCGAACACGCCGGTGGCGTCGGACAAGGTGACGAAGGCGAAGCGGTTGCCGGATTTGGCGGTGCGTTCTTGCTTCGACACCACGATCCCGGCCATTTGCCGCCGCGTATTGGCGCCGGATTTCAAGGTGCGGGCGATGTCCGCTGTGCGCATCACCTTCAAACGGTTAAGCGGCGCGGTGAAGGCGTCGAGCGGGTGAGCCGACAAATAGAAGCCGATGGCGGCGAATTCCTGGCGCAACTGCTCCAGCGCATCCCAATTGCCGCCCTTGGGATCGACAAGCTTGGGCTCCTTCAACTCCTCCCCGCCCGGTCCGCCGAACAGGCTGTTCATGCCGCTGTCTTTTTCCGCCGCGACGGCGTGGGCGTAGCGCAGTAAGGTTTCCAGATTGCCGTGAACCTTGGCGCGGTTTTTTTCCAGACTGTCGAACGCCCCGGCGCAGGCGAGGTTTTCCAATTGCCGCTTATTGATCGACTTCAAATCCATGCGGCGGGCGAAATCGAACAAGCTCTTGAACGGCCCGTTGCGGCGGCGTTCGGCGACGAGATTCTCCATCGCCTGCAACCCCACCCCCTTGACCGCCGCCAAGGCGTAGCGAATGCCTTGCTCGCCGCCGCCGACCTCCTCCACCGCGAACGCAGGTTCAGACCGGTTGACGTCGGGGGTCAGCAGCTTGATGTTCAGCCGGGTCAGTTCTTGGCGGAAGATGTTCAGCTTGTCGGTGTTGCCAAGGTCCAGCGTCATCGACGCCGCCATGAAGGCCACCGGATGGTTCGCCTTCAGCCACGCGGTTTGATAGGCGATGAGCGCGTAAGCCGCGGCGTGACTTTTGTTGAAGCCGTAGCCGGCGAATTTCATCACCTGATCGAAAATCATCGACGACTGTTCGGACGGCACCGCATTCTTCTTGGCGCCTTCGACAAACACCTCGCGCTGTTTATCCATCTCCTCTTTGATCTTTTTGCCCATGGCGCGGCGCAGCAAATCGGCGCCGCCCAGCGAATAGCCGGAGAGCACCTGGGCGATCTGCATCACTTGTTCCTGATAAATCATGATGCCGAAGGTTTCCTTTAGGATGCCTTCCAGCGAGGGATGCATGTAATCGGGCGCCTCGTCCCCGTTTTTCACTTTGATGTATTTGGGGATATTGTCCATTGGGCCGGGGCGGTAAAGCGACACCAGCGCGATGATGTCCTCCAGCCGGTTGGGCTTCAGCCGTTTCAGCACGTCGCGCATGCCGGAACTTTCAAGCTGGAACACCCCAGTGCTCTCGGCCCGGCCCAGAATGCGATAGGTTTTGTCGTCGTCCAGCGGCAGGGTTTCAATATTCGGCCGCCGGTCTTCAGGAATGTGCCGCACGGCGGTGGTGATGACGGTCAGCGTCTTGAGACCGAGAAAGTCAAATTTCACCAAGCCGGCCTGCTCGACGTATTTCATATTGAACTGCGTCACCGGCATGTCGGAACGCGGGTCGCGATACAACGGAACCAGTTCGTCCAGCGGCCGGTCGCCGATCACCACGCCGGCGGCGTGGGTGGAGGCGTGGCGATAAAGCCCCTCCAGCTTCAGGGCGATGGACATGAGCTTCGCCACCGTCTCATCTCCATCGCGGGCGGCCTGCAACGCTGGTTCGCCGTCAATGGCCTCCTTCAAGGTCACCGGATTGGCCGGGTTGTTGGGCACCAGCTTGCAGATTTTATCCACCTGCCCGTAAGGCATCTCCAGCACGCGGCCGACGTCGCGCAACACGGCGCGGGCTTGCAGCTTGCCGAAAGTGATGATCTGCGCCACCCGGTCGTAACCGTATTTCTTTTGAACGTATCGGATGACTTCTTCGCGGCGATCCTGGCAAAAGTCGACGTCGAAGTCGGGCATCGACACGCGCTCAGGGTTCAAGAAACGCTCGAATAGCAAGCCGAAGCGGATCGGGTCAAGGTCGGTGATGAGGAGCGCCCAGGCGACCACCGAGCCGGCGCCGGAGCCCCGCCCCGGCCCCACCGGAATGTCATGGTTCTTCGCCCATTTGATAAAATCCGACACGATCAGGAAATAGCCGGGGAATTTCATGCCGGCGATCACGTCCAGTTCAAATTCCAGCCGCGCGAAATACTCCTTGCGCAGCCGATCCCGCTCCGCCGCGTCCATTTCTTCATGATAGACGACGGTTTTTAGACGATACTCCAGCCCGTCGCGCGCTTGGGCGCGCAACTCGTCCTCCTCCGACCGCTCGCCTTCGCAAGGGAAAGCCGGCAGAATCGGCTTAACGGTCTTCAACAGGAATGAACAGCGCTTGGCGATGACGATGGTGTTATCGACCGCTTCAGGCAGATCGGCGAAGAGATCGCGCATTTCCGCCGCTGATTTAAAGTAATGAT
>CALGOL010000663.1 GCA_937960755.1 uncultured Azospirillum sp. | reverse complement strand
GGGGTCGGCGCGCATGTCGCCGCCCCTCTGATCCATATGGGCGTCAAGCCGGGCTTTGTCAGCGCCGCCGCCGGAAGCGCCCCCCAGCCGGTCGGCCAGCGCATTGCCGCTTTCGATCATGAATTGCAGTTCGTCGCGCAGCGCTTGCCCCTTGTCCACCGCGCGCTGCAACTGCTCTCCCGTCTCGCCGGCGGCTTTGCGCAGACCGCGCACCGCGGCTTCGGCGTTGGCGGTGGCGTCGTTCAGCCCCTTGATGTAGTCGGCGAGTTCGGCCCGGCCGTCGCGCAGCCGCGCCAGTTGCCGGTTGAGGATGACGGCGTAAACGATGGTGGCGATCAGCAAGACCGCAACCACGCCGTCGACGATCAGCGGAAGATAGGCGGTCATTGGCGCATGATCTCCTGTTTCGGTAGTTCGCGGTCGATGCGCACCGCGATGTGGCCGCCCTTGCGGCCCATGCGCCCTTGGAACATCGACACGTCGCCGCAGCGCAGTTCGATGACGCCGTCGGGGGTGGCGTTGAGCAGGATGCGGCTGCCGACCCGCCAGCTTAAAACATCGTGCAGCGTCATGGTGACTTCGTCGAGCACGGCGGAAAGGTCGACGTCCGTGACCAGCAGTTCCGACGCCAAGTGGGTTTCCCAGATCGAGTCGCGACCGAATTTTTCACCCATGAACATTTGGAGCAACAGCTCGCGGACCGGTTCAAGGGTGGCGTAGGGGATCATCAGCTCCAGCCGGCCGCCGCGATCCTCCATGTCGATGCGCAGCTTGACCAGCACCGCGGCGTTGGCCGGCCGGGCGATGGTGGCGAAGCGCGGGTTCGTCTCCAGCCGGTCGAAGCGGAAGGTGACGGGCGACAACGGGTCGAACGCCGCCGACAAATCCGACAGCACGACATGGACCATGCGTTCAACCAGATTGCGTTCGATGGTGGTGTAGGGCCGACCTTCGATGCGCATCGCCGCGGTGCCGCGCCGACCGCCCAGCAGCACGTCGACGATGGAGTAGATCAGCGCGGAATCAACCACCATCAAGCCGTAGTTGTCCCACTCCTCCGCCTTGAACACCGACAGCATGGCCGGCAGCGGAATCGAGTTGAGGTAGTCGCCGAAACGCACCGAAGAAATCTGATCCAGCGAGACTTCGACGTTGTCCGAGGTGAAATTGCGCAAAGATGTGGACATCATGCGGACCAATCGGTCGAACACGATTTCCAGCATCGGCAGGCGTTCGTAGTTAACGAGCGCCGAATTGACCAGGGCCATGATGCCCGAATTGTCGCCGTCGCCGCCGGCGCCCTGGTCGAAGCCGAGCAGGCTGTCGATTTCATCCTGGTTCAGAACACGGGTGTTGCCGCCGCCGCCGCCCATGTCGTCGCCCATGTCGCCCATGTCGCCGCCTTCTTCGGCGAGGGCGGCCCATTCCGCAGCGAGGCGTTCTTCTTCGCTGAGTTCGTCGGGGCTGCTCATGGCTGTCCTGTTTCGTCCAATGGGCGGTTAAACGGCTATACTACTGAACCAGCAATTCCTTGAACAGCACGTCCTTGACTTTGGCGGGATAGGACGGCGCGGCGATGCGGGCGACCAAGTCCTGGCGCAGCCGATACATCCCGGCCGACCCGGCGATGTTTTCCGGCTTCAGCTCCCGCAGATACATCTGCACCCCGTCCAGCACCATCGGCATGACGTGGGTGACATGGCCGATGTCCTCCGCCGTCGCCACTTCGACGGTGATCTTAATCTTCAGAAACGACGGGCGATTGCGGGCCGTGTTGAGGTTGACCAGCATGTCCGGCAGATCGAAGAAGAACGGCGGCCCCACCGGTCCCGCCGCTGCTCCTTCCTTCTTTTCGCCGCCGCCGCCCGCGGCGAACGCCGGTTGAGGGCTGAGCGCTGCGCACGCCGCCGTCAACGCGAAGACCGCCGCCGCCAGCCAAAACCGCCGCATCGCTTTTTCCCCGCTTCGCCTGAAACCCTATTGCACCAGCATTTCCTTGAACAAAACGTCCTTCACCTTCACCGGATGAGCGGCGGCGGTGATGCGCATCAGCAGTTCCTGACGCAGCCGGTACATGCCGGCCGAGCCCTTCAGATCCTCTAGCCGCAATTCGCGCAAGTATACCTGAAAACTGTCGATGATGCGCGGCATGACATGCTCCACCGCCGGGGCGTCCTCCGCCTTCGCCACCTGGATGGCGATTTTGATCTTCAAGAACGCCGGCCGCCGCCCGGCGGCGTTGAGGTTCACCAGCATGTCGGGGATGTCGATGAACACCGGCGGCGCGTGCGGGTCTTCCTTGGGCGCCTGCTCTTCCTCCGGCGGCGGCTGGTTCAGGCCCAACAGCCCGTCCAGCAGGCCGGAGAAGTACACCCCGGCCCCGGCGCCGATCAAAAGCGCGATGGGCAGGATGACGAACAGCACAAGCTTCTTGCCGGAAAACTTTTTCTTTACGCCGGCGTCTTCGCCGAGATCGTCTTCATGTTCGGCCATGGCGTCGCCGTCCCTTTCACCGCCCCTTATTCGCCGCCCCTTATTCGCCGCCCCTTATACGCCGCGGCGCGCATGTGGCGTCTTACGTTTCACACCCTATGGATTGTTAGTTAATTTTTCCTGATTGCGCCGCAACGGAAAACTTTGCGACGGGGGCGGAAAAAACTGCCGCCCCTATCATAACCTTCTGTTTTTTCTTAACTGGCACGGTTTCTGCTTAATGTTTGGCGGTCGTCGCGTCGAGGCGGCCGATTGATCGAAGACGGTTTGTTCACGAGGCCCGCCATGCAAAACGCATCCTACGTCGCCCTGTCGCGCCAAACCGCGCTGCGCCGTCAATTGGACGTCGTCGCGCACAACATCGCCAACATGAACACCACCGGCTTCAAGAACCAGCGCATGCTGTTCACCGAATTTCTTGAACGTCCGGGCATGCACGAACAGGTCAGCTTCGTGCAGGACCGCGCGGTGGTGCGCGACACGTCGAACGGCGGCGTCACCTCCACCGGCAACGTGCTGGACTTCGCCATCAACGGCCAGGGCTACTTCACGGTCGACACCGCGTCGGGTCGCCGCTACACCCGCGCCGGCAATTTCCAGATGAACGACCAGCGCCAGATCGTCGATAACGGCGGCCTGCCGGTCTTGTCGGACAACGGCCAGCCGATGACCATCCCGGACGGGGCGAAGGAAATCCGCCTGGCCGGCGACGGCACGCTTTCCACTGAACTCGGCCCCATCGGCAAGTTCAACATCGTCGTGTTCCCCAACGAGCAATTGATGATGGAAGTGGGCTCCGGCCTATACGTTTCCGACGAGGAGCCGCAGCCGGCCCCGGCGGAAACCAAAGTGGCACAGGCTGTGCTTGAGCAAAGCAACGTCAAGCCGATTCTGGAGATGACCTCGATGATGGAAATCTTGCGCCAGAACCAACAGGTCCAGCGGGTGCTGGAAACCGAGCACGAGCGCATGCGCACCGTCATTCAGCGTCTGGGCCGCCCGGTTTAAGCGCGGCGTCGGTAAAAAGAGAAGGAGATCAAGACTATGCGTTCTCTCGCCATCGGCGCCACCGGCATGCTGGCCCAGCAGCTCAACGTCGAAACCATCTCGAACAACATCGCCAACTCCACCACCACCGGCTTCAAGCGCCAGCGGGCGGAGTTCCAAGACCTGCTGTATCAAAATTTCCGCCGCATCGGCTCCACCTCGTCGGACGCCGGGACGATTGTGCCTACCGGCGTGCAGGTCGGCGCCGGCGTGCGCGTCGCCGCGGTGGCCCGCGTGCTGGAGCAAGGCAACCTGACCGTCACCGACAACAAGCTGGACCTCGCCATCAACGGCAACGGCTACTTCCAAATCCAGCTTCCCAGCGGCGACACCGCCTACACCCGCGCCGGCAATTTCAAGCTGTCGGCCGAAGGCATCGTCGTCACCGCCGACGGCTATCCGGTGCTGCCCAACATCACCGTGCCGGCCGACGCGGTGGATATCGCCGTCAACCCGTCGGGCGAAGTGCTGGTCAAGACCGACGGCCAGGTCGAGCCGGCCAACGTCGGCCAGATCCAGTTCGCCACCTTCCCCAATCCGGGCGGGCTGGAGGCGGTGGGCGACAATCTGTTCCTGGAAACCCCGGCGTCGGGCGGCGCGGTGGCGGGCAACCCCGGCGCGCCGGGCTTCGGCCGGCTGGTGCAAGGGGCGCTGGAAACCTCCAACGTCAACATCGTGCAGGAAATCACCACCCTCATCACCGCCCAGCGCGCTTACGAAATGAATTCCAAGGTCATCAAGACCACCGACGAAATGATGCAGACCACGGGTCAGCTCCGCTAATTCGCGGTTGGCTTCGCCAGTTGGCACGGGCATTGCTAAGTAGAAAGCATCGAAGCCCGGTAGGAAAGGAGTTCCCCCATGTCCCGCAACCTCGCCATCGTCAAGATCGCCCCTTCCGCCGCCGTGTTGGCGCTGGGCGCCGCGCTGGCGCTGGGCGTCGCCGGGACCGCCC
>CALGOL010000662.1 GCA_937960755.1 uncultured Azospirillum sp. | reverse complement strand
GGACGTGGCGGGCAAGGCCGCCCCGGCGCTGAAGGGCGAGATGACGGCGGACGAGGCGTTGTCGCGGCTGCTGGCAGGCTCCGGCTTCATGCACCGCTTCACCGCAGCCGGCGTCGCGACGCTGCTTCCCGTCCCCAAAGCGGAAGGGGTGGAATTGCTGGACCCTGTGAATGTGGAAGGGGCCGCCATCTCCAAAACCGCCACCATCGGCGCCGGTTCGCCGGCCTACGCTGGCGGCCAATTGGCGCGGGGCGCGCGGCTCGGCGCGCTGGGGAACCGCGACGTGTTCGACGCGCCGTTCAGCGTCGCGGCCTACACCCGCGACGTCATCGACAACCAGCAAGCCCGCACCATGGTGGAGGTGCTGCGCAACGATCCGTCGATCACCGTCAATCAGAACGCCAATCCCGGCGGCACCGACGACGTGTTCAACATCCGCGGCTTTCTGACGGCGTCGGGCGACACCTCGTTCGACGGGCTTTACGGCATGAACTCGCGCCAGCCGTCGATGGAGCAAATTGATCGGGTTGAACTGTTCAAGGGCCCCAACGCGCTGTTGAACGGTCGGGCCGGGGGATTTTCCGTCGGCGGCATGGTCAATCTGGTCCCGAAGCGCGCCACCGACGCGCCGGTGACGACGCTGACCACGCGGTACATGTCGAGCGGGCTGTACGGCGTTCACGCCGACGTCGGCCGCCGCTTCGGCGCGGAAAAGCAATTCGGCGTGCGGGTCAACGGCGCTTATCGCACCGGCGAAACCTCGGTGAACGATGTCGACAAGCGCAACGACGTCGCGGCGCTGGCGCTGGATTACCGCGGCGACCGCTTTCGCTGGACCGCCGACCTTGATTACGGCTACGCCGTCACCGACGGGGCCTTCGGCGGCACGGGCGCGGCGACCGGCTTCGCCCTTCCCAAAGCCCCCGATCCGTCAACCCTGCTGGGGCAAAAATGGTCGACGCTCGACCAGCGCAAAACCCGTTTCGTCAGCCGGGCGGAATGGGACTTCGCCGACGATTGGACGCTGACCGTGGCGGCCGGCCAGTTGGATCTTGAAGAACGCTATCAGTTCGTCAACCCGTACATCCTCAACGCCGCGGGCGACACGCTGCAAGACGTTTACACTGGCGGCGGGCTCACCCGAAACCGCACCGTCGAAGCCGCGGTTCGCGGCCGTTTCGACACCGGCGCGGTGAAGCATACGGTCGCGGCGGGCGCCAGTTGGACTGAACAGCGCTTCGGCTCCGTCTTTATCGACATGACCGATCTGCGCTCCAACCTTTATCGGCCGACCTATTACGCCAAGCCGGCTTTTCCGGCGCTGTCGATCCCCACCAAGACCAGCTTGACCGTCAATCGCAGCCTGTTCGTCGCCGACGAGGCGAGCTTGTTCGACGACCGGCTCATTATCACCGCGGGTCTGCGCAAAACCGTCATCGAGACCGGAAGCTACAGCGCCAGCACCGGCGCCAAAACCGCAAGCTATCGCGGCGACGCCGTGACCCCGGCGGTGGGCGTCGCCGTCAAGCCGCTGCGCAATGTCACGGTGTACGCAAACTATATGGAGGCGTTGGAATCCGGCGGCACGGCGCCCAACACGGCCGTCAACCGCGGCGAAACCTTGGCCCCGATGATCTCGAAACAGGTGGAGGCGGGCGTTAAAGCCGACTTTGGCTTCATCGGCGCCAGCTTGGCGGCGTTCCGCATCGCCAAGACCAACGCGCTGACCGACCCGACCACGCTGGTCTACGCCGCAAACGGCGAACAAGTGCATAAGGGCTTGGAAATGTCGGCCTTCGGCGAGCCGTGGCGCGGCGTCCGTCTGTTGGCGGGCCTCACCCTGCTGGATGCGGAAATGACGCGGACCGCGGGCGGCGCGCTGGACGGCAAACAGCCCATCGGCGTGCCGCCGGTGCAAGCCCGGTTGTACGGCGAATGGGATACGCCCTGGGTTGACGGGCTAAGCCTCAACGCCACGCTGGCCTTCGCCAGCGCGCAGAAAGCCGACGCCGCCAACACCCGCTCGCTACCGGACTGGACGCGGCTGGATCTTGGGGCGCGCTATGCGCTGGAGGTCGATAAAACGCTGGTCACCGTGCGCTTCAACGTCGAAAACGTGTTCGACCACAATTATTGGGCGTCGGTTGATCGCGGTTCGCTCTATGTCGGCGCGCCGCGCACCTTCCTGCTGTCCGCCACCGCCAATTTCTGACCCGCCGCCGCCGCGCAGCGCCACGCAGTGCGGCGGCGCAAATTTGCCGCTGCGGATTTTCCGCGGCTCAAACGTCTTAGCCAATAAGACCCACGCGCTGACAGAGGATCAATCGACATGCGACACGCCGTAACGCTGCTGCACCGCTGGTTCGGGCTGGGCGCGGCGCTGTTCTTGTTCATGGCCGGCGTCACCGGAGCCGTCATCTCGTGGGACCACGAGTTGGACGACTGGCTGAACCCGCACTTGCACGAAAGCGCCGCCCACGGGCCAGCGCTGGACGCGCTGACGGCGGCGCGGCTGGCGGAGGCGCGCGACCCGCGCTTTCACGTCACCTATCTGCCGCTGGCGGCCGAGCCGGGGGAAACCCTGACGCTGTTCGGCGTTCCGAGAGTCGACCCCGCAACCGGCCGACTGTTTGAGATGGACTATAATCAGCTTTTCCTTGATCCCGTCACCGGGGAGGAGGTCGGACGGCGCCTCTGGGGCCAAGTCTGGCCGATCACCTCGGAAACGCTGATTTCGTTCCTCTACAAGCTGCATTACAGCCTGCACATCCCGGAAATCGGCGGCATCGACGATTGGGGCGTGTGGCTGTTGGGGATCATCGCGCTGGGCTGGACCATCGATTGCTTCGGCGGCTTTTACCTGACCTTGCCGTCGCGGCGAGCGGCGGCGGCGAAAGGCGACGGCGGCAGATCGTGGCTGTCGCGCTGGGCGCCGGCGTGGAGAATCAAGACCAGCGCGTCGGCCTATCGCGTCAATTTCGACATTCACCGCGCCTTCAGCCTATGGGCCTGGGCGCTGCTGTTCATCCTCGCCTTCACCTCGTTTTCGCTCAATCTTTACCGCGAAGCGTTCATGCCGCTGATGACGCTGGTCTCCCAACCCACCCCCACCCCGTTCGATTTGCGCAAGCCCGCGCCCAAACACCAGCCCATCGAACCGAAAATCACTATGGCCGACGCCGTCGCCCTCGGTTCGGCGGAAGCGGCGCGCCGCGAAGCGCGCGTCGTCCTCGATGCCGGGCAGCATCCCGTTGTGCGCGAACAGGTGCATGCGGCCGCCGAGCTCGCGCGCGAAGGGCTGGCTGTTGCGCAGGTGCAGCGCGCCCTGCGTGGCGCGGCGGATGTGCGCGATCACGAGGTCGCTCTGCGGGTCATGCTCCTGGAGGAACGCGAGCCACTGGCTCCCGCTCGCCGCGCGCGGCTCGCGCAGGAGGAAGGCATCGCGCTCCTGGAAGAAGCCGACGCCCCAGCCGTCCGTGTGCGGCCCGGTCGCGCCGCCATGGCGCGCGAGCTCCGCCATCGAGCGGTGGAGCGTCGTCGGGAACCGCGCCGACATGGCGAGGAGCTCGCACACGGTCACGCCTCCAGCTGGCGCCGGACGTCGTCCATGTCGAGCCCGCGCACGGCGGCGATCAGCTTCTCGAGCGCGGCCGGGGGCAAGGCACCCGCCTGCTCGAACACGAGGATGCCGTCGCGGAACGCCATCAAGGTCGGGATCGCGCTGATCTGGAAGGCCGACGCCAGCGCGGGCTCGGCCTCGGTGTCGACCTTGGCGAAGGTGACGTCGGGGTGCTTGGTGGCCGCGCCCTCGAACACCGGCGCGAACGCGCGGCACGGCCCGCACCACGCGGCCCACCAGTCCACGAGCACGATGCCCTCCTTCACCGTCTGATTGAACGTCTCCTGCGTCAGCTGCGTCGTCATGGTCGTTCTCCTTTCGGCGTCAGAGCCAGGGCGCGCCGAAAGGATTCGCGAGCGACCGCGTCAGCCCAGGCGCTCGAGCACACGGCCCAGCCGGGCCTGGACCTCGTCGGCGATCGGGCGCAGCGCCTCGGCGTGGGCGGCGACCGTCTGCGACGGGTCGACGGCGAGGACGACCGCGTGGTCACCCTCCTCGTAGATGACGACGTTGCACGGCAGCATCACGCCGACGTCGAGCTCCGCCGACAGCGCGCGGTGGGCGAGCGGCGGATTGCACGCGCCGAAGATCTTGTAGCGACGGAAGTCGACGCCGAGCTTCGCCTGGAGCGTGTCGCGGACGTCGATCTGGGTGAGGATCCCGAACCCTTCGCTCTTCAGCGCCTCGGGGAGCTGCTCGACGGCGGCGTCGTACCCGATGGTGAGCGTCTTCTTCATGCTGGTGGTCATGGTCGTCTCCTTGTCCGGGTGAGAGCCGCCCGCCGCCGAGAGGATTCAGCGCGAGACGGCGTCGAGGAGGGCGGCGCGGACGGCGTCCCGCCCCGGGCCGGGCACGTGGTCGCCGGGGAGGCC
>CALGOL010000661.1 GCA_937960755.1 uncultured Azospirillum sp. | reverse complement strand
TTGCCGTGACGACCGGCCATCTTGTCGCCCGGTTGCAGCTTGCGCTTCACCGCGACGAACACCTTGACCATCTTCATCACGCCCGGCGGCAGTTCGTCGCCGCGCTGCAACTTCTCCACCTTGTTCTCAAAGCGGTCGTTCAGCGCGGTGATGCTGTCGTCGAACACCTTGGACAGGTTTTCGATCTGCTCCATGGCGTTGTCTTCAGCGACGGCGATCTGGCGCCACTGGCCGCGGGTCATCAGCCCCAACACGGCTTCGGTCACCACTTCGCCGGCCTTGACGCCCTTCGGCGCGCTCTGCACCGTCTGGCCCAGCAAGTATTCCTTCAGGCGGCTGTAGAAGCTGCGCTCCAGAATGGCGCGCTCGTCGTCGCGGTCCTTGGCGAGCTTTTCGATTTCCGCCCGTTCAATCGCCAGCGCGCGCTCGTCCTTATCGACGCCTCGCCGCGAGAAGACGCGCACTTCGACGATGGTGCCGGCGACGCCCGGCGGCAGGCGCAACGAGGTGTCGCGCACGTCGGAGGCCTTTTCGCCGAAGATGGCGCGCAGCAGCTTTTCTTCCGGCGTCATCGGGCTTTCGCCCTTCGGCGTCACCTTGCCGACCAGAATGTCGCCCGGCGGCAGGCGCAACGAGGTGTCGCGCACGTCGGAGGCCTTTTCGCCGAAGATGGCGCGCAGCAGCTTTTCTTCCGGCGTCATCGGGCTTTCGCCCTTCGGCGTCACCTTGCCGACCAGAATGTCGCCCGGCTTCACTTCGGCGCCGATGTAGACGATGCCGGCTTCGTCGAGATTCTTCAGCGCTTCTTCACCCACGTTCGGAATGTCGCGGGTGATTTCTTCCTGACCCAGCTTGGTGTCGCGGGCCATCACTTCGAATTCTTCGATATGGATCGAGGTGAACACGTCGTCCTTGACGATGCGTTCGGAGATCAAGATCGAATCTTCGAAGTTGTAGCCGTTCCACGGCATGAAGGCGACCAGCACATTGCGGCCCAGCGCCAGTTCGCCCAGTTCGGTGGACGGGCCGTCGGCGATGATGTCGCCGGCGTTCACCTTGTCGCCGACCTTCACCAACGGGCGCTGGGTGATGCAGGTGTTCTGGTTGGAGCGCTGAAACTTCAACAGGTTATAAATATCGACGCCCGGCGCCTTGGAATCGGCGCCCGACGCGGCGCGAATCACCACGCGGGTGGCGTCCACTTGGTCGACCGTGCCGCCGCGCTTGGCGACGATGGTCACGCCGGAATCCCGCGCCACGGTGGCTTCCATGCCGGTGCCGACCAGGGGCGCGTCGGCGCGCACCAACGGCACCGCCTGACGCTGCATGTTCGAGCCCATCAGCGCGCGGTTGGCGTCGTCGTTTTCCAGGAAGGGGATCAGCGCCGCGGCGACCGACACCAACTGCTTCGGCGACACGTCGATCAGGTGGATGGCTTCCGGGCGGAACATCAAATATTCGCCGCCCTGGCGGCACGACACCAGATCGGCGACGAAGCGGCCTTCTTCATCCAATTCCGCGTTGGCCTGCGCCACGACGTAGCGGCCTTCCTCCATCGCCGACAGGTACACCACCTCGTCGGTGACGCGGCCGTTATTAACCTTGCGATAGGGGCTTTCGATAAAGCCGTACTGATTGACGCGGGCGTACGTCGCCAGCGAGTTAATCAGACCGATGTTCGGGCCTTCCGGCGTTTCAATCGGGCAGATGCGGCCGTAGTGGGTCGGATGCACGTCGCGCACTTCAAAGCCGGCGCGTTCGCGGGTCAGACCGCCCGGCCCCAACGCCGACAGGCGGCGCTTGTGGGTGATTTCCGACAGCGGGTTGGTCTGGTCCATGAACTGCGACAACTGCGACGAGCCGAAGAACTCGCGCACCGCCGCCGCCGCCGGCTTGGCGTTAATCAGGTCGTGCGGCATGACGGTGTCGATTTCCACCGACGACATGCGCTCGCGAATGGCGCGCTCCATGCGCAGCAGGCCGACGCGGTACTGGTTTTCCATCAACTCGCCGACCGAGCGGACGCGACGGTTGCCCAGGTGGTCGATGTCGTCGATTTCGCCGCGGCCATCCTTGAGGTTCACCAGAACCTTGAGGATTTCCAGGATGTCTTCCTTGCGCAGCACGCGCATGGTGTCTTCGGTCTGGAAGTCGAGGCGGGCGTTCATCTTGACGCGGCCGACCGCCGACAGATCGTAGCGTTCGGAATCGAAGAACAAGCCGTTGAACAGCGCTTCGGCCGATTCCAGCGTCGGCGGTTCGCCCGGGCGCATGACGCGGTAGATGTCGATCAGCGCGTCTTCACGGGATGCGTTGCGATCCGCCGCCATGGTGTTGCGCATGTACGCGCCGATGTTGAGATGGTCGATGGCCAGCACGGGCAATTCCATCGCCCCGGCCTTCTCCAGCTTCTCCAGATCGGCGGCCGACAACTCGTCGCCAGCTTCAAACAACACTTCGCCGGTCGCTTCGTTGATGATGTCAACGGCGAGATAACGGCCGGTGAGTTCTTCCGTGCCGACCAATTGCTCGGCCAGGCCCTTTTCCAGCAGCTTCTTAATCAGGCGCGGCGTCATCTTGGCGCCGGCCTCGGCGACGACGTCGCCGGTCGCCGCGTCCACCAGATCGGAAGCCAGCTTGACGCCCTTCAGACGATCCGGGTTGAACGCGGTCTTCCAGCCGCCCGGCGCGCGCTCGTAGGTGATGGTGTCATAGAAGTAGGAGAGGATCTCCTCCTTCGACATGCCTTGCGCCTCATAGGGCAGCAGGTCGCGGCCGTTGGCCTTGCGCTCGGCGCGCAGAGCGGCGGTGTCCGCCCCGTCCAGCGCGAACAGCAAGGTGGTGGCCGGCAGCTTGCGCCGACGGTCGATGCGCACGTACACCAAATCCTTGGCGTCGAATTCAAAGTCCAGCCACGAACCGCGGTAGGGGATGACGCGGGCGGCGAACAGATACTTGCCCGACGAATGGGTCTTGCCCTTGTCGTGGTCGAAGAACACGCCCGGCGAGCGGTGCATCTGCGAAACGATGACGCGCTCGGTGCCGTTGATGATGAAGGTGCCGTTGGCCGTCATCAGGGGCATGTCGCCCATGTAGACGTCCTGCTCCTTGATGTCGCGGATCGACTTCAGCCCGGTGTCTTCTTCGACGTCGAACACCGACAGCCGCAAGGTCACCTTCAACGGCGCGGCGAAGGTCATGCCGCGCTGCTGGCATTCCTCAACGTCGTATTTCGGCTGCTCCAGCTCGTACTTGACGAAATCCAACACGGCGCGGTCGGAGAAGTCGGAAATCGGGAACACCGACCGGAAGACTTCCTGCAAGCCCAGATTGGCGCGCTTTTCCGGGGGCACGTCCATTTGCAGGAAATGGTCGTAGGAGCTCCGCTGAACCTCGATGAGGTTGGGCATCTGGGTGACTTCCGGGATGCGCCCGAAGCTCTTGCGAACACGCTTGCGACCGGTGAACGATGTGGCCATGGATGTCCCCAAAAGTCTGTACGTACGGCAATTGACCGTATGCGTTCGCCTGTTTCAATAGCGTACGCACGGCCGCTTCAACCTCAACCCGACGCGATCAGCGCCTTGAACCGACTACTTTCCTACGCTAGTGTCGAGTCGCACTAATGCACGCCTCGACAAAGCGCAGAAAACGCCGTGCGGCGGCAGGCCCCTTCCCGGAGCCTCCCGCCGTCCGGCGTATCTTAAGTAAGGTTCGTGCTTGGGCACGAGCGTTCTTACTTAATATCGACCTTCGCGCCGGCTTCTTCAAGCTGCTTCTTGATCTTGGCGGCTTCGTCCTTCGACACGCCTTCCTTGACCGGCTTCGGCGCGCCTTCGACCAGGTCCTTGGCTTCCTTGAGGCCCAGGCCGGTGATGGCGCGGACTTCCTTGATGACGTTGATCTTCTTGTCGCCGCCGCTCTTCAGGACGACAGTGAACTCGGTCTTCTCTTCGGCAGCGGCAGCAGCGCCACCACCAGCGCCCGGCGCAGCAGCAACCGCCACGGCGGCAGCAGCGGAAACGCCCCACTTCTCTTCGAGCATCTTGGCGAGCTCGGCGGCTTCGAGCACGGTCAGCTTGGAGAGGTCGTCAACGATCTTTGCGAGATCAGCCATTGTACTAGTTCCTTTAGGTTCTTGTCTGAGGTCAGAAGTTCTTAGAGTTCTCTCGCGAGAAAGGGCTCACTCGCCCTTCGCCGCCTTGGCCTGGATGACGCGCGCCAACTGGCCGCCCGGCTCTTTGATGGTGCGGGCGATCTTGGTGGCCGGTGCGTTGAGCAGGCCAATAAGTTTCGCGCGCAGTTCATCGAGCGACGGCAGGTCGGCGAGTGCCTTCACCGCATCGGGACCGAGGACGTTCTTGCCCATCGAGCCGCCGAGGATCACGAGTTTCTCGTTCTCCTTGGAGTACTTGACGGCAATACGCGCGGCAGCCACCGGGTCCTTCGAATGGGCGATCACAGTCGGCCCCTTGAAGAGATCGGCGATG
>CALGOL010000660.1 GCA_937960755.1 uncultured Azospirillum sp. | reverse complement strand
CCGGCTTCGACGCCGACCGATTGGCGGCCTTGATCCTGGCGGCTTGCGTGCTGTTCAACCCGCCGGTGTTGCGGGCGTTCGGCGTTCAGGCCACGGTGCTAGGCTGGCCGCTGATCTGGGTTTACATTTTTTCGGTGTGGGCGGCGGTGATCGTTTGCGCCGCACTGCTGCTTGATCGGCGCGGCGGGTAGGGGCTTGAGATCGGATTTAGCGCCCCCCCTGGCGGGCTGTTGGATGCGCACATTTTTTGTGCTCTGGTTTTCCTATTTTTTTTCGTCACCCCCGCGAAGGCGGGGGTCCACCTCATCGGCTAAGTGTCTGAAAAGGTGGATTCCCGCCTTCGCGGGAATGACGGAAATAGGGCGAGTCGCTGAGATACGCGAATGCCGCAGCCTTGGGAGAGAAGGATGAAACCTTACACGCGACCGTTTGGAGGATAGACCCCTTGTACTGGCCGTCCGTCGTCGCCGTCTCCTTCGCTTACCTGCTGCTGCTGTTCCTGGTGGCGTGGTGGGCGGATCGGCGCGCCGACATGGGCCGCAGCGTCATCGCTTCGCCATACGTTTACGCCCTGTCGCTGGGGGTTTACTGCACCACTTGGACGTTTTACGGCTCGGTCGGCCGGGCGGCCAGCCTGGGCATCGGCTTTTTGCCGGTCTATTTGGGGCCGACGCTGGTCATGCTGCTGGCCCCGGTGCTGCTGCGCAAGGTGCTGCGCATCGCCAAGATGCAGCGCTCCACCTCCATCGCCGACTTCATCGCCGGGCGCTACGGCAAAAGCCATCTGCTGGGCGGTTTGACGGCGCTGATCGCCGTGGTTGGGATTACGCCTTACATCGCTTTGCAGTTGAAGGCGGTGTCGGTCAGCTTCGACGTGCTGACCAGCGGCGCCGGTTTGACGGCGTCGACCGGCGTCGCGCTGGCCTCGCCGGTGGCGTTCGACACGGCGTTTTACGTCGCGCTCGCCATGGCGGCGTTCGCCATCGTCTTCGGCACCCGCCACATCGACGCCGCCGAGCATCACCCCGGCATGGTGGCGGCCATCGCCTTGGAGTCGGTGGTCAAGCTGGCGGCGTTTCTGGCGGTGGGCGCGTTTGTCGTCTGGGGGCTGCACGGCTCCGCCGAAGCGCTGTTCGCCGAAGCGGCGCAAGTGGAGAAAACCGCGCGGCTGACCACCGCCGAGCCGCCGCTGACCGGCGGCGTCTGGATCACCACCACCATTTTATCCATGGCGGCGGTGCTGCTGCTGCCGCGCCAATTCCAGACCATGGTGATCGAGAACGTCGACGAGCGGCACCTGTCCCGCGCCGCCTGGACCTTTCCGCTCTATTTGCTGCTGATAAACCTGTTCGTGCTGCCGGTGGCGCTGTCGGGGCTGCTGCGCTTCCCGGACGGCTCGGTCGACCCCGATGTATTCGTGCTGGCTTTGCCGCTGCTGGGCGGCTCGCCCGAACTGGCGCTCTTGGCCTTCATCGGCGGGCTGTCGGCGGGCGCCGGCATGATCGTGGTGGAGGCCATCGCGCTTTCCACCATGATTTGCAATGATCTGGTGATGCCGGTGCTGCTGCGGCTCAAGCCGCGCGCGCTCGACCAACTCAGCGACCTGTCGCGGCTGCTGCTGCTCATTCGCCGCGTCGCAATCGTCGCCATCCTCGCTTTGGGCTACGCCTATTACCGCTTCGCCGGCTCGGCCTATGCGCTGGTCGCCATCGGGCTGATTTCCTTCGCCGCGGTGGCGCAGTTTGCGCCCGCATTGATTGGCGGGGTGTTCTGGCGGCGCGGCACGCGGCGCGGCGCTTTGGCCGGCATGGCGGCGGGGATTTTGGTCTGGCTCTATACCTTGCTGCTGCCGTCTTTCGCCCGCTCGGGCTGGCTGCCCGCCGATTTCATGGGGGCGGGGCCGGGGGGCGAACAGTTGCTGTTGCATCCGCACGCGCTGTTTGGCGTCGCCGGCATGGACCCGCTGACCCACGCGCTGTTTTGGAGCATGCTGGTCAACATCGGGCTCTACGTGCTGGTGTCGCTGTTCGACCGGCCGTCGTGGAGCGAACAGACCCAGGCGGCGGCTTATGTCGACGTGTTCTCCCGCGGCGACGTGCGCGCCTTGGCGGCGGGGCGCTGGCGCGGCAAGGCCACCGTCGCCGATCTGAAGGACGTGGCGGCGCGCATCCCGCCGGACATCGACTGGATCCTGCAGGTGGAGGGCCATTCCGACCGCATCCCCATCGCCACCCCGCTCTATCCGTCGAATTGGGAGCTGTCGTCGGCCCGGGCGATGTCGGTGGTCAGGCTGCTGATCGAGCAAGGGATCCCGGCGGCGCGCCTGTCGGCCGCGGGCTTCGGCGAGTTCCACCCCATCGACGCCGGCAACGACATGGCCGCCCTGCGGAGGAACCGTCGTATTGAAATCAAGCTGACCCAGCGTTAAGGCTTCCGCTCAACCCCCGCCGCGGGAGCCGCATGCCGACCCTGCTCCTGATCGTGTTCGTC
>CALGOL010000659.1 GCA_937960755.1 uncultured Azospirillum sp. | reverse complement strand
GGTAAGCCGCGGCCGGGAAGCGTCTGCGCCGTCATGCGGGCCGTGTTCGTCGCCCCCGACCTGCCCGGCGGTCACCGGCCAGCCGGCGCCGAAATCGTGAAACACCAGATTGCTGACCTCGAAAAGCGCGGCGAACGGCGAGGCGGCGACGGTCGCCGTCTCGACCGCGTCCAGCGACAGCGACGAGACATGAAAGCCGATCAGCTTGCCTTCCGGGCAGCGGGCGATGTCGGCCAGCTTTTGCAATATTTTAGCGCTGTTTTCGCCCAACAGCGCCGCCGCCGGGATCGGCGCCAGAACATAGGGCGGCGCGCCACCCAACGTCGGTTGCGCCGCCAGCGCGCGCAGATCCTGCAACGCCGCTTCCAGCGCCAGACAAATCAGATCCGCCGCCATCGGATCGGCGCCGCCGCCTAACAGCGCGTCGTCGCCGCGCAGCGGCCGGCCGGCGACGCTGCGCACCCAGCCCAGTTGATAGGCTTCGATCTTTTGACTGTTAGCCCGCCAGATTGGTTCGTATTCAAAATGGAAGCGATCGGCGACGGCGGCGAAATCGGCGCGCCGCGCCGCCGCGCGGTCTTCATCGTCCTGGGCGGTGCTGACAAACAGCTTGGCGAGGATCAAATGGGTTTCTTGGTCGATGCGCACGTCGTCGCCATCGCCGCCGCCCGCCGCCGCTCCCGCGCCGCCGCCAAGGTTCTCCGCCCCCAAGACATGGTCGAGATGGAGGCGAACCAGGGCGATCTTGTCGTCGACAATCTCGCGATTGCGCTCGGCGAACGCCAAGAGCCACGCCCCGGCGCCCAAATCAATCGCGGCGTCGCCCGGCCCCAGCGCGTCCGACAGCACCCGGCGCATCAAGCCCGCCGCCTTGGCGCGGGTGGCGGGCGGCATGCCGGCGTAGTCGGGAACATGATCGTCGAGGAACAGCACGACGCTGCGGCCGAACAGCGGCGCGTCGGCCAACGCGCGGATTTTGTCGAACGGATCGTCCGACGGCGCCGCCGGCCGTTCGGCTTCCGCCGCGTCGGGCGCCTGGGCGGATAACTGCTTGAACAGCCTGACGAACTGCTTTTCCTTTAACGCGGTCGCTTGCCGGCTGCGCGACAGTCGCGCCTTGATCGTCGCGTTGAGCAGTTGATAGTCGACAGGCTTGGCGAGGTATTCGTCGGCCCCAGCGCCGCGGCCTTCAATCATATGCGCCTTATCGCCCAGCGCGGTCAGCACGATGATCGGCATTTCCGCCAAGGCCGGCATGTCGTCGCGCAGTCGGCGCACCAAGGTCATGCCGTCCATCACCGGCATCGACAAATCCGTAATCAGCAGATCGGGCGCGCCGCCGCGCAGCGCTTTCAGCGCTTCGGCGCCGTTTTCCGCCGTGGTCACCGCGTGACCGGCGTGGGTCAGCACGATTTCCAGATTCTCCCGCAGGTCTTCTTCGTCTTCAACCAGCAGAATGCGCGCCATGCGTCCCTCGCCCGCCACGGGTTCTTTCTTAAACAAAAGATATGCAAACGCCGCGCCTGACTGCGGCGGCGGCGGACTCATTCAATAAATTAGATTAGTAAGTAAATTTTTACGGCCGGTCGCCTAAGATTGAAAGTAGTCATAACAAAAATATAAACACTTTATGATGGCGAACGGCATGCGTCAACTAAGCCCAAAGGATCTGTTGAAACTGTTGGCCGATCACGAGAAATGGTTGACCGGAGCGCCGAACGGCCGCCGCGCCGACCTCGCCGCAGTCAACTTGCAGGGCGTCAGCTTGAGCGGCGCGCAATTACGGCGCGGCCGGCTGCCCGGCGTGGTGCTGAACGGCGCCAATATGCGGGGAACGGATTTGGTGGAGGCGGACTTGTTTTCCGCCGCGCTGGAAAGCGCCGATCTTGGCGACAGCGACCTGACCCGCGCCGACCTGCGCGGGGCCAATCTGCGGGCGGCGATCCTGACCCGTTGCAAGTTCCGCGAGGCGGATTTTCGCGGCGGCGCGATGCTGCGCCGCGACGACAACGGTTCTGACGGGTTGCAGTTCCACCGCGCCAATCTTTCCGACAGCGATCTCAGCGACGCGGCGCTCCCCATGGCGAATCTTGACGGCGCCGATTTGACCGGCGCCCGCATCGGCGGGGCGGATTTTTCCGGCGCCTGCCTCGCCGGGGCGCTGCTCAATCGGACAAAAGGCAAGAACGCCAATTTTCGCGCCGCCAATCTGCGCAACGGGCAATTTCTAGGCGCGTCGCTGGAAGGGGCGTGTTTTCAAAACGCCGACCTCGCCAACGCCGATTTCACCGGGGCCAATCTGCGCGGGGCGAATTTTGAAGGCGCGCTGACCGACACGGCGGATTTTCTCGGCGCCGATCTGGAAGGCGCGTCGCTGGGCTTCCGGGGGCGACCGTTGCCGGACGATTTGCGCCTGCGCATTGAACGGCATCAGCGCTGGGTGGCGACCAACGGCGCGGAAGGCGAGCGCGCCGACCTGACCGGACGCGACCTGCACCGCGCCGACCTCAGCGACGTCAATCTCAGCGCCGCCACGCTGTGCGGCGCCAATCTCACCGGGGCCAACCTGACCAACGCGCTGTTGGCGATGGCCGACTTCTCCGGGGCCGACCTGTCATCTTGCATATTGCGCAAGGCGGTGCTGGACGGCGCGTCGCTAAAGGACGCCAATTTAAAAGAAGCGGTATTGGCCGGAGCCAGTCTTCAGCCGGTGGAGATCAAAAACGCCCAAGGCCAGCCGACCGGCCGGCTGTGGCCGGTCAATGCGGTGGGGGCGCGCTTTATCCGCGCGACGCTGTCGGGCGCTTCGCTGCGCTGCGCCAATCTGGTGTGCGCCGATTTTTCCCACGCCAATCTCGAACAGGCCGACCTGAGCGGGGCGACGGTGCGCGGAACCAGCTTTGACGGGGCCGATTTGCAAGGCTGCGTCATGCCGACTGAAAACGACGACTGACGCCCGGGGCCGAACGACCCGCGTCATTATCAAAACGATTTTGTATTTTGAGGATTTTGAGGAATTGGTGGAGCCGAGGAGGATCGAACTCCCGACCTACGCATTGCGAACGCGTCGCTCTCCCAGCTGAGCTACGGCCCCACACTCTATTCCAACCGGCGGTCCCGGCGTGGCGCGGATATTTGCCAAAAGCCCCTCCCCCTGTCAAGCATCGATTTGCAGGAAATGTTGACGCCGCCCGAAGAAGGCGGCATTTTCCCGCTCGTCCGAGGGGAGCCCCGATGAAGGGGCTGAGACACCGCCAGCGATCCCGCGCCAAAAATACGGCCGGGGCGACCGCGGGAACCCTTTGAACCTGATCCGGGTCATGCCGGCGAAGGGACGGGGCTGACGTCTTCCCGCCATTTGTCCGTCGTTTCCGGGTCTCCATCCATCCGCATCGGAGGAGATCTGAAGTCGTGTCTTCCTTATCACCCCTATCGGCGCGTCCCAGCGCTGTGGTGGTCGGGGCCGGGGTCGCCGGCCTGACCGTCGCGCTGGCGCTGGCCGAACGCGGCGTCTCGGTCACCGTGCTCGACCGCAGCCCGGTTCCCTTCGCCGCCGGCTGCTCGCGCATGGCCGGCGGCATGATCGCGCCGTGGTGCGAGCTGGAATTGGGCTGCGAGCCGGTGTCGCCCGATTCCCTCATCGCCCGGCTGGGGCTGGAGGCGCTGGAATACTGGTCGGCCCGCGTCCCCGAAATGACCACGGGCGGCAGTCTGGTGCTGGCCTCCGCCGCCGACCCCGGCGCGTTGGGGCGCTTCGCCAGCCGCACGCAAAACCACCTCCGGCTTGACGCGGCGGCGGTGCGCCGGCTGGAGCCCGACCTGGAGGACCGTTTTTCCGCCGGCCTGCACTTCCCGGACGAAGGTTGGCTTGACCCGGTGGCGGCGCTGAAGGCGCTGGTGCGGCGGCTCGGGGATTTGGACGTCGTCATGCGTTGGGGCGTCGACGCCGACCCGACGCGGCTTGACGCCGACTGGGTGGTCGATTGTCGCGGTGTCGACGCCCGCGACCGCCTGCCCGATCTGCGCAGCGTGCGCGGCGAAACCTTATCCTTGCGCGCCCCCGACGTCGCGCTGACCCGGCCGACCCGGCTGCTGCATCCGCGGGTTCCGGTCTATGTCGTGCCGCGGGGCGGCGGGGTTTACATGGTCGGCGCCACGATGATTGAAAGCGACGACCGCGGGCCGCCCTCCGCCCGCTCGCTGGCTGACCTGATCGCCGCCGCCTGCGCGCTGCATCCCGGCTTCGCCGACGCCGCGGTGTTGGAAATCGGCGCCGAGGCCCGCCCGGCCTTCGCCGACAATCTGCCGCGCATCCGCCGCGACGGCCGGGTGATTTCGGTCAACGGCTTCTACCGCCACGGCTTCCTCGCCGCCCCCGGCATGGCGCGCATGGCCGCCGAAATCATGCTGGACGGCGCTCGCTTCCCCGAGGTCGAACCATGATCGATCTGACGCTGAACGGCGAAGCTCGCCGCGTCGCAGCCGCCGATCTGGCGGCGCTAATGGCGGAAATCGGGCTGGCCGACGCCGTCGCCGCCACGGCGCTGAATGGCGAATTCGTTCCCAAAGGGCGGCGCGCCGCCGCTCGTCTCACATCCGGCGACACGGTGGACGTGGTCGCGCCGATGCAAGGAGGTTGACCCGATGCGCGATTTTTACGGCGTGCGCCTGAACCGCCCGTTGATGCTGGGCACCGCCCGCTATCCCTCCCCCGCCGTGCTGGCCGACGCGGTGAAAGCGGCGGGGGTGGAGATCGTCACCGTGTCGCTGCGCCGCGAATCCGGCGGCGGACGGGCGGGACAACAGTTCTGGGACCTGATCCGCGGCGTCAGCGCCGAAACCGGCGCGCGGGTGCTGCCCAACACCGCCGGCTGCCGCACGGTGAAGGAAGCGGTGACGACGGCGCAAATGGCGCGGGAAGTGTTTGAAACGCCGTGGATCAAGCTGGAGGTCACCGGCGGCGACGATTTGCTGGAACCCGACCTGTTCGCGTTGGTGGAGGCGGCGCGTGTGTTGTGCGCCGACGGCTTTGAGGTGTTTCCCTACACCACCGCCGATCTGGGCGCGGCGGCGCGGCTGCTGGACGCCGGTTGCCGGGTGCTGATGCCGTGGGGCGCGCCCATCGGTTCGGGGC
>CALGOL010000658.1 GCA_937960755.1 uncultured Azospirillum sp. | reverse complement strand
CGCCTTCAGCGGGAGCCGCGCGGTACGGGCCGTCTCCATGAATTTCCACATGGCGGAAAGTGCCATGATGGCATATATATCGAGAAACCGCCTGAATGAGTTAGAAGGTTGCGCCATGAGGCGTTTAAAGTGGGCAGCTGTTTCCGTGGCGGTTCTCATCGCCTATAATGGAGCGTTGGCGAGCCTGGAGTGGCGACAGCGGCGCAATTTGCTTGATGACACGTTGCGCGAAGCCTCCATCGTTGCTGACATATTGGTTGATGAAATCGAAAATATTATTGACAGAACAGATCGAACCCTTTCCGGCATTGGGGAGGTGGTGAGAGTTGCGCCTTCAACTCAGAACCAGCATGATCCCTATGCTCACCGGCTTCTTATGCGCCGTCATGCCATAAGCCCGACGTTGCAGGCGTTGTTTTTTGTCAATTCAGCGGGAACGCTTTGGAATTCATCTTCAAATTCGGGAATACCGCCGATTGACGTTAGTGATCGCGATTATTTCAAATATCATGTCGGCACGAACAGCGACGGCATATTCATCGGCTCGGTGGTCAAGGGACGCGCCAATGGTGATTGGCTGATACCCGCCAGTCGAGCCGTCAGGGATCAGTTCGGTCGCCTTGTCATGGTTGTGGCCGGGTCAATCGTTCCTAAAGAGATTGAACGTGTAATCGCCTCCCATCAACTGCCTGACGGCTTTCGGGTTGCGATAACCTTGCAGAACGGCATCCCGATAGGATGCTGGGGTATAGAGCTTTGCGCTGTCGACCAAGGCCGCTATCCGGTCAATATAGCCGAGAAATTTCCCGCGACAGGCCCTGACGGCGGCATGGAGACGTCATATTTGCCCGGTTCGACCGGGGTCGGCGCTTTCGCCCGAGGGGAGCTGTACGGCGTCGCCGTTGCAGTGCAGGCCGATGACGGGATTATCCTTGCCCCCTGGAAATCAAGACTTTGGCTGACTTTCTCCTTATCGGTTTTTGGCAGCGTCGGCCTTATCGGAGGCATCATCGCTCTCCATCATCAGATGCGGCATCGCCGTCTCGCTATGCGGCAGTTGGAGGAATCCAACTTGCTGCTGGAGAGCAAGGTCGCCCAACGCACCAAAGAACTGGCTGAAAACGAAGAGCGATTGCGAGGATTCATCATGGCGGCTCAGGACGCCGTGGTCATCATCGATAAACAGGGCGTCATCAGCGAATTCAACCCATCCGCATCCGAACTGTTCGGTTATGAAGCGGAAGAGGTTCAGGGGAAAAGCGTCAATATTTTAATGCCGGAAAAATATGCAAGCGAACATGATTCTCATTTGGAGCGAGGGCGTTCCTCGGGACGGAGGTCCGTTGGTCGTGGCCGTGAAATGATCGGGCGGAGAAAGGACGGCAGGGAATTTCCTATTGAACTGACGGTCGGCACGCACACGGTGGTCGGTGGATTAATCCATGTCGGGGTTATCCGTGACATTACCGAACGGAAAGCGAATGAAGAAAGCCTGCGGCGGCTGGCCAACACCGATGGATTAACCGGAATAATGAACCGTCGTTCTTTTAATGAAGAAGGCGCGCGATTGTATACTTTGGCGGAGCGTCACAATCGCAATTTGGCTGTATTGATGATTGATGTTGATCATTTTAAGTCGGTTAACGATACGTATGGCCATGATGCAGGCGATATCGTGCTGAAAGCTCTGGCCCGCGAAGTCGCATCCGTTTTGCGCACCACCGATATATTCGGGCGCCTGGGCGGTGAAGAATTTGCGGTCGTATTGCCTGAAACCAACCTGGACGGCGCCGAAGAGACCGCCTGGAAGGTGCTTGAGGCCGTGCGTCGTTTAACAATTCCATTGCCGGGCCAAACGGCTTTCAAGTTCACCGTCAGCATCGGCATCGGGCAGCGTCATGACGGCGCCGCGAATCTCGGAGCAGCGTT
>CALGOL010000657.1 GCA_937960755.1 uncultured Azospirillum sp. | reverse complement strand
GCCGGCGACGGTCGGTTGCTGGCGGAATTCGCCGCCGAACGCCGCATCTTCGTCCCCATCGACGACATCCCCAAGCTGGTGCGCGACGCTTTTTTGTCGGCTGAAGACAAAAACTTCTACATGCATCGCGGCGTCGACCCCTTGGGCGTCATGCGCGCCGTGCTGACCAATGTGGAGAATCTGGGCAGCGACCGCCGGCCGGTGGGCGCCTCCACCATCACGCAGCAGGTCGCTAAAAACATGCTGCTGACCAACGAAGTCTCGATGGCGCGCAAGGTCAAGGAGGCGATACTCGCTTTCCGGCTGGAGCGGACGCTCAGCAAGCAGCGCATTCTTGAATTGTATCTTAATGAGATTTTTCTCGGTTTTCGCGCCTACGGCGTCGCCGCGGCGGCGCAGAACTACTTCGCCAAGGCGCTGAACGAATTGACGGTGGCGGAAGCGGCTTACCTCGCCGCCTTGCCGAAGGCCCCCAGCAACTACCATCCCGAACGGCGCAAGGAGGCGGCGCTCGCCCGGCGCAACTGGGTGATCGGCCGCATGCTGGAAGACGGCGCCATCACCGCCGA
The DNA here is from genome assembly GCA_937960755.1 of uncultured Azospirillum sp. Classification (GTDB taxonomy): domain Bacteria; phylum Pseudomonadota; class Alphaproteobacteria; order Azospirillales; family Azospirillaceae; genus Azospirillum. The sequence continues at coordinate 1,757 of CALGOL010000657.1, read as the reverse complement.
ACAGGCGACGGCGGCGCAAGCCGAGGATCTGGTCGTCCGCCGCCGCGACGATTCCGAACAGGTGACGGCGGAATACTTCGCCGAAGAAGTGCGGCGGGAAATCGCCAAGATATACGGCGAAGAGGCGCTTTATAAGGGCGGCCTGTCGGTGCGCTCGACCCTTGATCCCACCTTGCAGGCCGCCGCCACCGCGGCCTTGCGCGCCGGCTTGATCGACTATGACCGCCGCCACGGCTGGCGCGGGCCGGTCAACCGGCTGGAAAGCTTCGACGGCTGGGCGAAGAAACTGGCCGCGCTGCCCCACCCGCCCGGCGGCGAAGGCTGGAAGCTGGCGGTGGTGCTGAAGGATGAAGACCCGCAAGGGGTGGAGATCGGCACGGCGGAAGGCGACCGCGGCCGGATTCCATTGTCAGAGCTGCTGTGGGCGCGGCGCTGGCTGGAAGGCAACCGGCTAGGACCGGCGATCAAACGCGCCAGCGACGTGCTGCGCTTAGGCGACGTGATTTTAGTCGAACCGGTCGCCAAGGACGACAAGGGCAAGGCTTATCCGGCCAACACCTACGCCTTGCGGCAGATTCCGGCGGTGCAAGGCGGTTTGGCGGCGCTCGACCCGCACACCGGGCGGGTGCTGGCGCTGGCGGGCGGCTTTTCGCCGCAAATCTCCAGCTTCAATCGGGCGACGCAGGCGTTCCGCCAGCCCGGGTCGTCCATCAAACCGTTCGTCTATCTGGCGGCGCTCAACAACGGCCTGACGCCCTCGTCCCTGGTGCTGGACGCGCCGTTTGAATACGACCCCGGCCATGGTCAGCCGGTATGGCGCCCGGCCAACTACTCGCACGAGTTCTACGGCCCGACGCCGCTCAGGGTCGGCATTGAAAAATCCCGTAACGTCATGACCGTCCGCCTCGCGCAGTACATCGGCATGGACAAGGTGAAGGAGACGGTGGAGCGTTTCGGCATCGTCGACAACCTGCAACCCTATCTGCCGATGTCGCTGGGGGCGGGGGAAACCACCGTGCTGCGCATGACCGCGGCCTATGGCATGCTGGCCAACGGCGGCAAGCGCATCGTCCCCACCGTCATCGACCGGGTGCAGGACCGCACCGGCAAAACGATATATCGCCACGACGCCCGCGCCTGCGACGACTGCGCCGGGGCGGACTGGCGGCCGATGACGCCGGTTCCCGCCCTGCCCGACAATCGCGAACAGGTTTCCGACCCGCGCACCGTGTATCAGATGGTGTCGATCATGGAAGGCGTGGTGCAGCGCGGCACCGCCACCCGGCTCGCGTCGCTGAAAAAGCCCATCGCCGGCAAGACCGGCACCACCAACGACGTCAACGACGCTTGGTTCGTCGGCTTCACCCCCGATCTGGCGGTCGGCGCCTATGTCGGCTTCGATCAGCCGAAGTCGTTGGGGGCCAAGGAAGCCGGCGGCGCCACCGCGGTGCCGATCATCAAATCCTTCCTTGAGGTCGCCCTAGCCGACAAGCCGGCCACGCCGTTCCGCACGCCCAAAGGGCTGACCAAGGTGCGGGTCAACATCGACAGCGGCCGTCCCACCGACTCCTCGGATAAGCGCGGCATTTGGGAATCCTTCCTGCCCGGCACCGAGCCCGACCCCAATTTCCCGCCCCCGGTCATCGACGGTTCCGGCCAGACCGGCGGGGCTTGGAGCTGGACCGGCGAGATTTCCGGCGGCGATTTCGGCGCTTTGCCGCCCGAGGACGGCTCAGCGCCGGCCGGCGCGCCCTTGG
>CALGOL010000656.1 GCA_937960755.1 uncultured Azospirillum sp. | reverse complement strand
GCCATTAATTTCCCCGGACGAAACGACTTTCGCGGTGGAGGCGGCGGAGGATTCGTCCGACAGCGACGGCGACCGCAAAGCGGTGGAGGCGGCGCTGGTCGCCGACGTGGAAAGGGCGCTGGACGGGCTGGTCGCCGCCCGTTTGGCGGAAGGCGAAAAGCTGGAAGCGCTGCTGCGCGGCCATCTGAATGAAATCGCCCGTTTGGTGGACGAAGCGGCCGGGCTGGCGTGTCTGAAGCCGGAAAATGTCAAAGAACGCCTGCGCGCCGCGGTGCAGGCGCTGCTGGAAGGCGTCCCGGCTTTGTCGGAAGAGCGTTTGGCCCAAGAGGCCGCCTTGCTGATGGTGAAGGCCGACGTGCGCGAGGAAGTTGACCGGCTGCGCGCCCATATTCAAGCAGCGCGGGAGATGCTGATTGAGGGCGGCGCGGTCGGCCGCAAGTTCGACTTCCTGTGTCAGGAGTTCAACCGGGAAGCCAACACGCTGTGCTCCAAATCCGTCGACGGCGGACTGACCCGCATCGGGCTCGCGCTGAAGGCGACCATCGATCAGCTTCGCGAACAGGTGCAGAATGTCGAATGAAACCGTCGCGCCGCGCGGCGTGTCCCGCCGCGGCTTGATGCTGGTGCTGTCGTCGCCTTCCGGGGCGGGAAAATCGACGATTTCACGCCGGTTGCTGGCGGAAGACCCCGATCTCGCCATGTCGGTGTCGGTGACGACCCGCCAACCCCGCCCCGGCGAGGTGGACGGCAAGGATTATCATTTCATCGACCGCGCCCGCTTTGACCAGTTGGTGGCGGAAGACGGCTTGCTGGAATACGCCGTGGTGTTTGATAACTGCTACGGCACGCCGCGCGCCTTGGTGGAGCAGTCGTTGCGCGCCGGCCGCGACGTGCTGTTCGACATTGACTGGCAGGGCACCCAGCAGGTGGCGGAAAAAGCCCGCACCGATCTGGTGAGCATTTTCATTCTGCCGCCCTCGGCGGAAGAATTGGAGCGGCGCCTGCACACCCGGGCGCAAGATTCCGATGAAGTGATCCGCAAGCGCATGGCGAAGGCCAGCGACGAAATCAGCCACTACGCCGAATACGAATATGTCGTGGTCAACCATGACATTGATGAAAGCGTGGCGCAGGTGAAGGCGATTTTGACCGCCGAGCGGCTGCGCCGCACCCGGCGGGTCGGGCTTTCCGACTTCGTCAAATCCATTCAAGCGGGACTGTGAGGCGGGCGGAGCAGGCGCCCCCCGGCTGCGACAACGAAATAACCAAACAAGGAGCGAATGCGCATGGCTCACCCCGGAACCCCGCCCGTGCTTGGCGTTATCGGCGGCAGCGGCGTCTATGACGTTGACGGTCTGGAAGACAAGCGCTGGGTCGCGGTGGAAACGCCGTTCGGCGCCCCTTCCGATGAATTGCTGACCGGAATGCTGGACGGCCAGCCGGTGGTTTTCCTGCCGCGCCATGGCCGCGGCCACCGCATTCCCCCCAGCGAATTGAATTTTCGCGCCAATATTCACGCGCTCAAGCAGTTGGGCGTGACGGAAATCCTGTCGATTTCCGCCGTCGGTTCGTTGCGCGAGAATCTGCCGCCGGGGACTTTCGTCGTCGTCGATCAGTTTATCGACCGCACTTTCGCGCGGGAAAAATCGTTTTTCGGCACGGGGTTGGTCGCCCATGTCGGGTTGGGGCATCCGGTTTGCGGCCGGCTTGGCGATCTGGTTGAACAGTCGCTGAAAGACCTCGCCATCGCCCACCAGCGCGGCGGGACTTACATGGTGATGGAAGGACCGCAATTCTCCACCCTGGCGGAATCCAACCTCTACCGGGCGTGGGGCTGCGACGTCATCGGCATGACCAACATGCCGGAAGCCAAATTGGCCCGCGAGGCGGAGATTTGCTACGCCTCCGTCGCCATGGTGACCGATTTCGACTGCTGGCATCCCGACCATGACCACGTCACCGTCGATTCGATCATTAAGGTCCTAGTCGGCAACGCCGAAAAAGCCCGCGCGCTGGTCAAGGCGCTGGCGCCGCGGTTGAAAGCCCGCGCCGAATCCTGCGTCAAAGGGTGTCATACGGCGCTGGACAACGCCATCATCACCGCCCCCGACGCCCGCGATCCCGACATGCTGGTAAAACTCGACCTCGTCGTAAAGCGGGCGTTGGGACGCGGTTGAACCGTCCCCCGTCGTCCGTGCTCCGATCACGAAAAAGTTAAGAAAAAAGGCGGCTCCTAT
>CALGOL010000655.1 GCA_937960755.1 uncultured Azospirillum sp. | reverse complement strand
AGCCGGTTCGCCCGGCGCGTCGGATTGCGCCGCATCGTCTTCCAGCGCCGCGGCTTCGGCGGCGATTGACGACAGCAACGACAAAACCTCGTTGGCGATGGGCTCGGGCGCCGCGCGCCATAGCCGCAGCAAACGCGCCTCCCGCCGGCTGATGCCGCTGTCCCCGGTCGCTTCGGCTAACGGCGCATCGGTTTTGCGACCCTGCGGCGCATCGTAGCAATCAAAGAAAAAACTAACCGGCACATCCAGCACTTGGCCCAAGCGATAGAGCGTGCCGGCGGAAATACGGTTGGAGCCGCGTTCGTATTTTTGCACCTGCTGAAAGGTCAGCCCGATGGCTTCACCCAGTTTTTCCTGGCTGAGGCCGAGCAGGGTGCGCCGCATGCGCACCCTTTGCCCGACATGGCTGTCGACCGACCAAGATTCGGGCGAGCCGCGCCGCCCCCGTTTACGCGATCCTGCTTCAGTCATTTCTGTTCCCCCGCATGGCTGCGAGAAAATAAGGTTTCAAAGTCCCGATAAATTGCAGTTTGGGCTGGCGCGCCGTGTGGCCGCCGATGCAATGGATGCGGGAAAATGCAAACAGCGCTTTTCCATCTGCGCCATAGTGATTGATTTGCATAATTACGCGAACGACTCAAGGGGCGACGTGGTTATTTTTTTCTCGTATGGATATTTTTATCGTCGGCCGGCGCCAGAAATACGGATTTAACCGCGTTTGATCGCGTTCAGTCGCCCGAATAAGATTATTCTTAATTGCAAAACATCGTGAGCAAACCCTTAGCCGACCAGCTCGGCGTAAACCGCCCCCTTAGCCGACGAGCTCGGCGTAAACCGCGAGCGTGTCGGCGCACATGCGGTCCTTGGTGAAATGGGCTTCAACAAAGGCGCGGGTGCGTTCGCCGACGGCGTCTTGTTGCTCTGGCGTCAGGCTCAGCGCGTGGCCCAGCGCGTCCGCCAGGGCGGCCGGATCGTCGGGCGGCACCACCCAGCCGGTTTCGCCGGCCAGCACGGTTTCCTTGACCGCGCCGATGTCGGACACGATCACCGGCTTGCCCATGGCTTGCGCTTCGACGATCACCCGGCCGAAGGCTTCCGGCTCGCGCGACGCCGACACCACCACGGTGGAAAGGGCGTAGGCCGCCGCCATGTCGGCGCAATGGCCGGCGATATGCACCAGCCCATCCAGACCGGCGCGACGAATCCGCGCCTCCAGCTCTTGGGTGAAGCCGCGTCGCCCCTGATCGGAGCCGGCCAGAACGCAGTGAACATCGCGGCGGTTCAATTGGGCCAGCGCGTCGATCAGGACGGTTTGGCCTTTCCAACGGGTCAGGCGGCCCGGCAGCAGCACGACCGGCTTGTCGTCCGGCAGTCGCCATTTCGCCGCCAGTTGGATCATCCGCGCCGCCGACACCCGGTCGGGGGAAAACACCGCCGGATCGTAACAGCGATGGATCAGCCGCAGCCTGTCCGGCCCGACGCCGTAGTTTTCGGCGACATGGCGACGGACGAAATCGGAAACGGCGATCACCCGCTCGCCCCGCGCCATCACCGAATTATACCATTTCTTCAGATCATTAGAGAAGTTGTAGGGCGCGTGGAACGTCGTCATGAACTTGGCGCCGGTCTCCTGGCACGCCGCCCAAGCGCTCCACGCCGGGGCGCGGGAGCGGGCGTGAACGATGTCGACGCCGAAGTCGCGGATAATCTTGGTTAAAATCTTGGCGTTGCGGCGGATCTTCAACGGGTTCTTGGTCGCCAGCGGCAATTTGAAATGCCGGACGAACGCGCGGTCCAGTTCGCGGGTCAGCCCGCCGCCTTCCGACGCCACCAACGGCGTCGCGCCGGAATCGGCCAATGCGAGCGCCACGTCGACGCAGCCGCGTTCGGCCCCGCCGGTCTCCAGCGCCGGAATGACTTGCAGGACCACCGGCGGCTTGCCGGACCAGAACCGGGCCAAAGGCGCCGGCGCCCCCTCTTGGGATGGTCCCAAGTCAGGGTTGCCAAAACCGGTCGCCTCGCCTAACTGATTCATCGTCATATCCGACTTCCCGCCGCCTTCGCGCCAATCGCCCACGCCCGGAGCTCTCACCATGACCGAGTCAACCCTCGGCGCGCCGCACAATACTCTGGAGCGCGACGGCGCCGCCATAGCTTACGCGCATACGCCGTCTCGGCGAGGGATCGAGACGCCCGGCGTGCTGTTTTGCCCCGGCTTCATGTCGGACATGACGGGATCGAAGGCGATGGCGCTGGAGGATTGGGCCCAGCAAAACGGCGTCGCTTTCACCCGCTTCGACTATCAAGGGCACGGCGCCTCCAGCGGGCGATTCGAAGACGGAACCATCGGCCGATGGGCGGACGACGCCCAAGCGGTGCTGGAGCGGGTGTGCGGCGGGCCGACGGTGGTGGTGGGGTCGTCGATGGGCGGCTGGATCGCGCTCTTGCTGGCGCGCCGCCGCCCCGATCTGGTGGCCGGACTGGTGGGCGTCGCCGCCGCGCCGGACTTCACCGAGGACTTGATGTGGGCTTTGTTCGACGACAAGACCCGCCGGACGATCATGGAGGCGGGGGTTTGGCTGCGCCCCAGCGATTATCCCGAGTACGACGCCCAGCCGATCACCCGCAAGCTGATCGAAGACGGCCGCGATCATTTGATAATGCATTCGCCGCACGGCTACGCTGGCCCGGCGCGGCTATTGCACGGCCAGTGCGACCCTGACGTTCCGTGGGAACTCAGCTTGCGCATCGCCAATCACCTGGCCTCAAGCGACGTGCGGGTGACGCTGGTGAAGGACGGCGATCACCGCTTGTCGCGACCGCAGGATTTGGCGCTGCTGTCGCGCACGGTGGCGGAATTGACCGGCGTCGCGGATTAGCCCGCCTTGGCTTTAGCCAAACGGCAATTGGTTGACCTTGGCGGCCATGACGAAGTCATTTTCGTGCAGGCCGTCGATTTTATGCGTCCAGAATTTCACCGCGCAGTGACCCCAGCCGTAGGCGATTTCGGCGTGATGGCCTTCCGCCTCGCAAACCCGCCCGACGCGCGTCGCGAAATCCTGCGCCGCCATGAAATCCTTAAAGCGATAAGCGCGGACGAGGTGGGGCGGGTCTTCCCCCAGCGTCCAGCCGGGGACCGCCGGCAGATGCGCAAGAGCCTCTTCCCGCGACATCGGCGGAACGCCGCCGCTGCACGGAACGCAGGTTTTGCGGGCGAGTTCTTCGATGCTGGTCATTTCATCCCTCTTCCTGGCGATGGGCGGCGCGACGACACGGATATGGCGCGGCGAGCGCGCCGCCGCCAGAGGGGGCGTTGCGAAACCGACCCGCCCGCCGCTATACCTTGGCGTCATGACGCAGAACGATCTTTTCGCCGACCAGCCGGCCCCGCCGCAGCCCTTGCCCTTCGCCGATTACGCCTGGCCGGCCGACCCGCCAGCCGCGGGCCGTATCGTCATCGTCGGCGAAGCGCCGGGGGCGGAGGAGGCGCGATTAGGCCGGCCGTTCGTTGGGCGTTCGGGCAAACTGCTGGATGAAACCCTGGCGGCGGCCGGCATCGACCGCAGCCGCTGTCTGGTGGCGAATGTCTTCCGGCTTCAGCCGCCGGGCAATAAGGTTGGGCATTTCTTCGCCTCCAAAGCGCGGGCCAAGCGCGAAGGCTTGGCGCTTGACGAGCGTTGGGGGGCGTTCGGGACGTCCGACCGGCTGCTGGCGGCCTATTCCGGCGAATTGGCGGCGCTGGCGGAAGGCTTGGCGCGCTTCGCCCCCGCCGCCATCATTGCGCTGGGCCGCACGCCGACTTGGGCGTTGACCGGCGAGAACCGCATCACCGAAGCCCGCGGCCAGCGCTTCCTGTGTCGGCTGGGCGGGGCGGCGCCGGTGATCCCGACCTATCACCCGTCGTTCATCCTGCGCGGTCAGTACGGGCTCATTCCGCAGTGGCGCGCCGATCTGGAGCAGGCGCGCGACATCGCCGCCGCGGCTTAGTTCTCCAACGCCTGCATCAGGCCGAGGAAGGCGGGCAGCGGGTGGGTGACCACCGCGGTGGGGATTTTTTCCAAGTAAGGCCGCAGGCGGCCCTTGTCTTCAAAGCGGGCGCGGAACGGCGAGCGGGCGAAGCGCTCTCCCAGCCGCGGGACGATGCCGCCCGCCACCAGCACGCCGCCGGCGGCGCCGAGAGTGAGCGCCAGATTGCCGGCTGTCGTGCCGAGCAGGGCGCAAAACAGCTCCAGCGTCTCCACCGCCAGCGCATCGCTCCCCGACATGCCGTTAGCGGTGATTTCCGCCGCTTCAGGGGGCTCTTTCAGCAAATCGCCGTTCACTTCGGCCAGCGCCGCGTAAAGCGCCGCCAAACCCGGCCCGGACAGCACCCGTTCGGCGGAAACATGGCCGAAGCGGCCCCGCAGCGCCGCCAACACTTCCGCCTCGCGGTCGTCGCACGCCGCCATGGTGGCGTGTCCGCCTTCCCCCGACAAGGCGACCCAACCACCATTCCCTGGGCCGCCATTCCCTGGGCCGCCATTCCCTGCCTCATCCCCCGGCCGCGGCAGCACGCCGGAAACGCCGAGCCCGCTGCCCGGTCC
>CALGOL010000654.1 GCA_937960755.1 uncultured Azospirillum sp. | reverse complement strand
GGCGGCCGCGAAGACGGCGCCGAGCGCGCGGCTGTTGGATTTACAGGCGAACATCGTCATGGGCTCCACCCCGGTTCGGCGGCCCTCCGGCCGCCCGTTGCATTCGGTCCTACCATTGAGAATCAAGGCTGCGCGGCCTTGCTCTCGACGCGGATTCGCGCTAGGACACGCCTCGACTTTAGGGGCATTCGCCGCCCGCGAAAAGCCCTTGATCCGTTTAGACCATAATTGTTCGCACTTGTCCGTCCGATCCGGCGGACCCCAACGTTCAGGAAACGCTCATGGCACGCAAGAAGATCGCGCTCGTCGGCGCCGGCCAGATTGGCGGCACGCTGGCTCTCCTCGCCGCTCAGAAGGAAATGGGCGACATCGTCCTGTTCGACATCGCCGAAGGCATGCCGGCGGGCAAGGCGCTGGATCTGGAGCAGACCGCCCCGGCGGAAGGCTATAACGCTGATCTGAAGGGCGGTTCGGACTATTCGGTTATCGAGGGCGCCGACGTCGTCATCGTCACCGCCGGCGTGCCGCGCAAGCCGGGCATGAGCCGCGACGACCTGATCGGCATCAACACCGGCGTCATGCAGACCGTCGGCGAAAACATCAAGAAGTACGCCCCCAACGCCTTCGTCATCGTCATCACCAACCCGCTGGACGTGATGGTGTGGGTGTTGCAGCAGGCTTCCGGCCTGCCGCCGGAAAAGGTCGTCGGCATGGCCGGCGTGCTCGACTCGTCGCGCTTCCGCCTGTTCCTGGCCGATGAATTCAACGTGTCGATCGAAGACGTCACCGCTTTCGTGCTGGGCGGCCACGGCGACACCATGGTCCCGCTGGTGCGTTACTCGACCGTCGCCGGCATTCCGCTGCCCGATCTGATTAAGATGGGTTGGACCACCGAAGAAAAGCTGGCGAAGATCGTGCAGCGCACCCGCGACGGCGGCGCCGAAATCGTCGGCCTGCTGAAGACCGGCTCGGCGTTCTACGCCCCGGCCGCTTCGGCCATCGTCATGGCGGAAGCCTACCTGAAGGATCAAAAGCGCGTCCTGCCGGTCGCCGCTTACCTGTCGGGCCAGTACGGCGTCACCGACACCTACGTCGGCGTGCCGACCGTGATCGGCGCCGGCGGCGTTGAAAAGATCATCGAGATCGACCTGAACGCCGAAGAAAAGGCGATGTTCGATCACTCGGTCAACGCCGTGAAGGTGCTGGTCGACGTGGTGAAGAAGCAGCAGGCCGAAAAGGCGGCTTCGTAAAGCAGCCGTCGCTTGACGGGCGCGGCGGCCTTTTTGTCCCAAGGCCGCCGCTCTTAAATCAGGTTCACCCAAAAAAACAGATGGACGCCCGATGAACATTCATGAGTATCAGGCGAAGGCGGTGCTGAAGAAGTACGGCGTCGCCGTGCCGCGCGGCGGCGTCGCCTTCACCCCGCAAGAGGCCGAAGCCGTCGCCCGCGAACTGGGCGGCCCCGTGTGGGTCGTGAAGTCGCAGATCCACGCCGGCGGCCGCGGCGCCGGTCGCTTCAAGAACAACCCCGAAGGCAAGGGCGGCGTTCGCGTCGTCAAGTCGGTCGAGGAAGTCGGCTCGAACACCGCGGAATTCCTCGGCAACGTGCTGGTCACCAAGCAGACCGGCCCGGAAGGCAAGGAAGTCAAGCGCGTCTATATCGAAGAAGGCGCCGACATTAAGCGGGAACTGTACCTCGGCATGCTGGTGGATCGCGCCACCGGCCGCGTCACCGTGATCGCCTCCACCGAAGGCGGCATGGAGATCGAAGAGGTCGCCCACAACACGCCTGAAAAGATCATCAAGGTCGCCATCGACCCGATCTCCGGCATGCAGGGCTATCACACCCGCAAGGTCGCTTTCGGCCTGGGTCTGGAAGGCAAGCAGATTTCCGCTTGCGCCAAGTTCCTGACCGCCATGTACAAGGCGTTCGTCGATCTCGATTGCTCGATCGTCGAAATCAACCCGCTGATCGTCACCGGCTCGGGCGACATCCTGGCGCTCGACGCCAAGATGAACTTCGACGACAATGCGCTGTTCCGTCATAAGGACATCGAAGAGCTGCGCGACGAGGACGAAGAAGATCCGGCGGAAATCGAAGCCGCCAAGCACTCGCTGAACTACGTCAAGCTCGACGGCAACATCGGCTGCATGGTCAACGGCGCCGGTCTCGCCATGGCGACCATGGACATCATCAAGTTGTACGGCGGCGAGCCGGCCAACTTCCTCGACGTCGGCGGCGGCGCCACGAAGGAGCGCGTCACCGCGGCCTTCAAGCTGATCCTGTCCGATCCGAACGTCGAAGGCATCCTGGTCAACATCTTCGGCGGCATCATGCGTTGCGACGTCATCGCCGAAGGCGTCGTCGCGGCGGCCCGCGAAGTGCAGCTGCACGTTCCGTTGGTGGTGCGTCTCGAAGGCACCAACGTCGAGTTGGGCAAGAAGATCCTGTCCGAATCCGGTCTGCCGATCCTGTCGGCCGACAATCTGGCCGACGCCGCCGAAAAGGTGGTCAAGGCGGTGAAGGAGGCTGCGTAAGATGGCTGTTCTCGTTAATTCCGATACGAAGGTCATCTGCCAGGGCTTCACCGGCGCGCAGGGCACCTTCCACTCCGAACAGGCCATCGCCTACGGCACCAAGATGGTTGGCGGCGTCACGCCCGGCAAAGGCGGCGGCACCCACCTCGACCTGCCGGTGTTCGACACCGTCGCCGACGCCGTCTACAAGACCGGCGCCAACGCCTCCGTGATCTACGTGCCGCCGCCCTTCGCGGCCGACGCCATCCTGGAAGCCATCGACGCCGAAATCCCGCTGGTGGTCTGCATCACCGAAGGCATTCCGGTGCTCGACATGATCCGCGTCAAGCGGGCGCTGGAAAACTCCGGCACCCGTCTGATCGGGCCGAACTGCCCGGGCGTCATCACGCCCGACGAATGCAAGATCGGCATCATGCCCGGCCACATCCACAAGCGCGGCAAGATCGGCATCGTGTCGCGTTCCGGCACGCTGACCTATGAAGCCGTGGCGCAGACCACCGCGGCCGGCCTGGGGCAGACCACCTGCATCGGCATCGGCGGCGACCCGGTCAACGGCACCAACTTCGTCGACAGCCTGAAGCTGTTCGTCGAAGACGATGAAACCCAGGGCATCATCATGATCGGCGAAATCGGCGGCGACGCCGAGATCCAGGGCGCCCAGTTCATTAAGGACTCCGGCACCTCGAAGCCGGTCGTCGGCTTCATCGCCGGCCGCACGGCGCCTCCGGGCCGCCGCATGGGCCACGCCGGCGCTGTGATTTCCGGCGGCAACGACACCGCCGACTTCAAGATTGATTTCATGAAGTCGGTCGGCATCGCGGTCGCGGACAGCCCGGCGAGCCTCGGCTCGACGATGGTGAAGGTGTTCAAGGGCTGATGAGATTGGGGGCGGAAGGCGAAAAGGTCTTCCGCCCCTTGCTCGTCGGCTTCGCGACGCCATCTCTTAAAGCCCGCGCCTCAAGGCGGGAAAAGCAACTCTCCCGCCCGTAATAACAAACTGCATCGCCCAAGGGGACCCGGCCGGCAAACCGGTCGGAGCAACGCCATGTCGGCTAGCATTGATCGTTCCTCGTTCCTGTTCGGCGGCAACGCCGCATACATCGCGGACCTTTACGCCCGCTTCCTCGCCAACCCGACCGCGGTTGACGCGAGCTGGACCGAGTTTTTCCGCACGCTCGACGACGATGATCGCGCCGTCCTGGACGAGTTGCGCGGCGCTTCGTGGGCGCCCCGCGACCCCGATTCGACCAAGCCGCCGAAGAACGATCCGCTGCTCTACGGCGATCCGTCGTTCCCCTTGGCCGGCCCCGCCAACAAGGCGATGGTCGAACACACGCAAGCGACTTTCGGCGGCGTCAGCCCGGAACAACTGCGCAAGGCGACGCTGGATTCCTTGCGCGCGCTGATGCTGATCCGCGTCTACCGCGTGCGCGGCCACATGAACGCCCATTTCGATCCGTTGGGGCTCGAAAAGCGCGAGCCGCACCCGGAACTGGATCCGGCGAGCTACGGCTTTGGCCCGGACGACATGGATCGGCCGATCTTCCTCAACCACTCGTTGGGGTTGGAAACCGGCACGCTGCGGCAGATCCTCGACATTCTGAGCAAGACCTACTGCGGTCATATCGGCGTCGAGTTCATGCACATCCAGGACCCGGAAGAAAAGGCCTGGATTCAAGAGCGCATCGAGGGCGCCCGCAATCACACCGATTTCACCGTCAACGGCAAGCGCGCCATTTTGGAGCGGCTGACCGCGGCGGAAGGCTTTGAGAAGTTCCTGCAACTCAAGTACACCGGCACCAAGCGTTTCGGTCTGGAAGGCGGCGAATCGCTCATTCCGGCTCTGGAACAAATCTTGAAGCGCGGCGGCCAGTTGGGTCTTCGGGAAGTCGTCGTCGGCATGGCGCACCGCGGCCGGCTCAACGTGCTGGCCAATTTCATGGGCAAGCCGTTCCAGGCGATCTTCTCGGAATTCCAGGGCAATCCGTCCACCCCTGATGAAGTGCAGGGTTCGGGCGACGTGAAGTACCACCTCGGCACCTCGTCCGACCGCGACTTCAACGGCAACATCATCCACCTGTCGCTGACCGCCAACCCGTCGCACCTCGAATGGGTGAACCCGGTGGTGCTGGGCAAGGTGCGCGCCAAGCAGGCGCAGCGCGGCGATCTGGAACGCGATCAGGTGATGGGCATCCTGCTGCACGGCGACGCGGCCTTCGCCGGCCAGGGCATCGTGGCGGAATCGCTGGGCCTGTCGGAGCTGCGCGGTTATCGCACCGGCGGCACCATCCACGTCGTCACCAACAACCAGATCGGCTTCACCACCAACCCGCAGTACAGCCGTTCCGGCATTTACTGCACCGAAATGGCCAAGATGGTCATGGCGCCGATCTTCCACGTCAATTCCGACGATCCGGAAGCGGTGGTGCACGTCAGCCGCATCGCGGTGGAGTTCCGCCAGAAGTTCAAGCGCGACGTCGTGATCGACATGGTGTGCTACCGCCGCCACGGCCACAATGAAGGCGACGAGCCGGCGTTCACCCAGCCGATCATGTACAAGGTGATCCGCAACCACCCCACCACCCGCACGCTTTACGCCGAGCAGTTGGTGAAGGAAAACGTCGTCACCCAGGCCGAATCCGACCAAATGGTCGCCGATTTCATGGGCAAGCTGGAAGACGATTTCCGCGCCGCCAACGCCTATAAGCCCAACAAGGCCGACTGGCTGGAAGGCAAGTGGTCCGGTCTCGCCACAGCCACCAACGACGATCGCCGCGGCGAAACCGCGGTGTCGGAAGAACTGTTGCGCGAAGTCGGGGCCAAGCTGTGCGAATACCCCAAGGGCTTCGCCATCAACCCGAAGATCGCCCGTCAGTTGGAAGCCAAGCGCAAGTCGATTGAGACCGGCGAGGGCATCGACTGGGCGACGGCGGAAGCCTTGGCGTTCGGCACGCTGGTGTGCGAAGGCACCAATGTTCGCCTGTCCGGTCAGGACTCGGGCCGCGGCACCTTCTCGCACCGCCACGCGGTGATCTACGATCAAAACAACGAAGACAAGTACGTCGCCCTGGCGCACATCCGCCCGGATCAAGCGACGTTCGAGGTGCATGACAGCCCGCTGTCGGAAGCCGCCGTCGTCGGTTTTGAATACGGCTACACGCTGGCCGAACCGCACACGCTGACCATCTGGGAAGCGCAGTTCGGCGATTTCGCCAACACCGCGCAGACCATCATCGACCAGTTCATTTCGGCTGGCGAATCGAAGTGGCTGCGCATGTCCGGTCTGGTGATGTACCTGCCGCACGGCTACGAAGGCCAGGGGCCGGAGCACTCGTCGGCGCGCGTTGAACGCTTCCTCCAGATGTCGGCCGACGACAACTGGCAGATCGTCAACATCACCAACCCGGCCAATTTCTTCCACGCTCTGCGTCGTCAGCAGCGCCGGTCGTTCCGCAAGCCGATGGTGGTGTTCACGCCGAAATCGCTGCTGCGGCATAAGAACGTCATCTCCAGCATCAAGGACTTCCTGCCTGGCTCGTCCTTCCACCGCGTGCTCGGCGACACCGGCGAAGGCGTGGTTGAAGACGCCAAGATCCGCCGCGCCGTGGTCTGCACCGGCAAGGTCTACTTCGACCTGCTGGCGGAACGCGAAGCCAAGGGGATCAAGGACGTGGCGCTGATCCGTCTGGAACAGCTCTATCCCTTCCCCAAAGAAACCTTGGCCAAGGAACTGGCGCGCTATCCCAACGCCGACGTCGTGTGGTGCCAGGAAGAGCCGGAAAACCAGGGCGGCTGGCACTTCATGGATCGCCGCATCGAGGATTGCATGATCGCGGCGGGGACCAAGGCCAAGCGTCCGGTTTACGCCGGCCGTCCGGCTGCGGCGTCGCCGGCCACCGGCCTCGCCAAGCGGCACAACGCCGAGCAAGCCAAGCTGCTGGCCGACGCGCTGACCGTTTCTTAACACCCATCGTCATAGGAACCCGCCGGACGACCCGCCCGGATCGTCCGGCCCAAGAAAAAAGAAGTGCGAGACAACAATGGCTACGGAAATTAAGGTTCCCACGCTGGGCGAATCGGTTAGCGAAGCCACCGTCGCCCGTTGGCTGGTCAAGGTCGGCGACGCCGTCGCCGCCGATCAGGCGATTGTCGAACTGGAAACCGACAAGGTGACGCTGGAAGTCAACGCGCCGGCCGCCGGCGTGCTGGCGGAAATCGTCGCCGGCGAAGGCGCCAATGTCGGTGTCGCTGCGCTGCTGGGCGTGATCGCCGAGGGTGCGGCCGCCGCCGCTAAGCCCGCC
>CALGOL010000653.1 GCA_937960755.1 uncultured Azospirillum sp. | reverse complement strand
CGCGGTGGAGCAAGGTTTTTACCGCGACGCCGGCTTCGACGTCACTTTGCTGGAAGGCCGCCCCGACGCCGATCCTGTCCATACGGTGGCTGAAGGCAAGGCGGATTTCGGCATCGGCAATTCCGGCCTCGTGTTGTGGCGCGCGAAAGGCGCGCCGATCATGGCGGTGGCGGCGATCTTTCAGCATTCGCCGTTCGTAATGTTGGCGCGACGCGACGAGCGTTTGCAGAGCGTGCATGATCTGGCGGGGCGCAAGTTGATGCTGGAGGAGCATGCCGCCGAGCTGCTGGCGTACTTGAAGATGGAACGGGCGCCGATCGACCGCATGACCGTCGTGCCGCACAGCGGCGACGTCGGCGCGCTGATCCGCGGCGAGGTGGACGCGATATCCGCCTACTCCACCACCGAGCCCTTTGATTTGCAGGCTGCGGGCTTCGCCTACAACGTCTTTAACCCGCGCGCCGCCGGCATCGATTTTTACGGCGATACGCTGTTCACCCATGAAAAATTAGCAAAAAACGACCCGGCCATGGTGTCGGCGTTCCGCGACGCCTCAATGCGCGGCTGGCGCTACGCGCTGGAAAATCTCGAGGAGATGGTCGACGTCATCATCGCCCGCTACGCGCCTTTGATGTCGCGCGAGAAGCTGATGTTCGAGGCCCACGAAATCCGCCGGCTGATGCTGGCCGACATGGTGGAGGTCGGCTACATGTATGAAGGCCGCTGGCGGCACATTGTCGACGGCTTCGCCGCCGCCGGCCTCGCCCCGCCCGACCTGCCGCTGGACGATTTCCTTTTCGATCCCGACCGCCGCCCCGACTTGACCCGGCTTTACCTGGGGCTTGGCGCCGCGCTGGCGTTCTCCGCCATATTGATTTGGGTGTCGGCGCGTTTCGCCGCGCTGAACCGCAAGCTGAACGTCGAGGTCGCCGGCCGCCGGCTGCTGGAGGAGGAGTTGCGCCGTCTCGCCTCCACCGACCCGCTGACCGGGCTCTATAACCGGCGCCGCTTTCAAGAAGCGATCGAACGGGAAATGGCGCGCGCCCGGCGCTATGGCCATTCCTTATCGCTGCTGCTGGCCGACCTCGACCATTTCAAGCGCATCAACGACCAGCACGGTCACGCCGCGGGCGACCGGGCGCTGCAAATCTTCGCTGATATCTGCCGGTTAAGCGTGCGCAGCCTTGACGCCGTCGGCCGCATGGGCGGCGAGGAATTCGCTATTCTGTTGCCGGAAACCGACGCCGACGGCGCGCTGTTGGTGGCGGAGCGCATCCGGGCCGAAACCGAAGCCATGACGGCGGAAGAAAAAGACGTGCCGGCTTTCACCGTCAGCATCGGCGTCGCCACCCTGACCGAGCGCCCGGCGGAAAATGAGAGCAGCGCCACCGACCGCCTGTTCGCCTGCGCCGACGCGGCGCTCTATCGCGCCAAGGAGCGGGGCCGCAACCGGGCGGAGCCGGCGGACTGACGAGCGGCGGCAGCGCCGCTGCATCCCACTACGATCTTGATATTTTGCGATTTATTGATTATTTTGCTCTATCGCGTCACCCCGGCGAAAGCCGGGGTCCAGGGCAATTCGAATACGTTGCTGAAATGCTCTGGATACCGGCCTTCGCCGGTATGACGGTGAATAGTCAAATCCGTTCAAAGCATACGATGCGGGCGTGGCATGGGCCAGCGGCGTGTCGCCCCGACGGCCCATGTCCGCGGAGCCGGTGAGCGCCTCGTCAAGGATGACTTTTTTTGGCCATAGAGATATAATCCTTTGGCGCCGTGTGCGGAACAGTCAGTCCGCGCGATTCCCCCGGCCCTGTCAGTCCTTCGGTCGAGGCGGCGCGCCCTTCATTGTTTTTTCATATGAACCCCTCAGCGGGACGGGGGAGTATCGTCTTCCTTCACCCGAACGCCCTTGCCGCCGCAGGCGCCGCACCCTGCGCATAAAGCCCCTGTGTTTTCGGAATTAGGGCGCGGACGCGCTTTTCCGTAAGCTCCGTTGACGTACGCCGCCAATTATCCGACGGCGCAACAAAACGGAGGAATCGGGCATGAGCTCCCCCACGACCGCCGCCGCACAGCGGTCGCTGACGCTGATCGTCGTCTGCGGCTGTCTTATCTCGCTCATCAGCTTCGGCGTTCGGTCGTCCTACGGCTTGTTCAACAACCCGATGACCGAGGCGCACAACTGGGGGCGCGACATCTTCGCGCTGTCCATCGCCATTCAAAATTTGGTGTGGGGGTTGGGGCAGCCCTTCGCCGGAGCGCTGGCCGACCGCTACGGCCCGGCCCGCGTGCTGGTGGGCGGCGCGTTCCTCTACGCCGCCGGGGTCATCTTGACGCCGTATTCCGACGCGCCGTGGATGCTGCACCTGACGGCGGGCGTGCTGGTGGGTCTGGGGCTGTCGGGCGCCACCTTCGGCATCGTGTTGGCCGGCTTCGCCCGTTTCATGACGCCTAACCGGCGGACTTGGGCGGCGGGTATCGCCACGGCGTCGGGCTCGTTGGGGCAGTTCCTATTCGCGCCGATGGCCGGTTCGTTCATCGCCGGCTACGGCTGGGCGATGGCGCTGGTGCTGCTGGGCGCCTTCATGTTGGTTGTGCCGCTGCTGGCGGTCGCCTTGTCGGGCGGCCAGCGTCCGGGCTCGACCGGCGGGCACGGCGACGATATGGGGCTGGGTCAGACCCTGGCGCACGCCTGCGGCCACCCAAGCTATCAATTGCTGGTGGCGGGCTTCTTCGTCTGCGGCTTTCACGTCGCCTTCATCACCGTCCATCTGCCGCCCTATCTCGCCGACCTGGGGCTTGATCCTGGTCTGGCGGCGTGGTCGGTGGCGCTGATCGGCCTGTTCAACATCGTCGGCTCGTACGGGTCGGGGGTGCTGGCCGGCCGCTTTCCCCACCGCTACATCCTGTGCTTCATCTACGCCGGCCGCGCGGTGGTGATCTCCTTGTTCATCGCCTTTCCGGTGACGCCGTTCAGCGTGCTGCTCTTCTCCGCCGCCATGGGGATTTTGTGGCTGTCGACGGTGCCGCCGACCTCCGGCCTTGTGGTGACGATGTTCGGCGCCCGGCATCTCGGCACGCTGTTCGGCATCGCCTTCCTCAGCCATCAGGTCGGCGCCTTCATCGGCGTGTGGATGGGCGGCGTTTTGTATGAGACCACTCATTCCTACGACGTGGTGTGGTGGGTCAGCATCGCGCTGGGGGTTTTCGCCGCGGTGGTGCATTGGCCGATCCGCGAGCGCGCCGCCGAGCGCTTGGCGACCCAGCCCGCGGAGTGAGGAGAGCCGCTCCAATGAAAGCCGAAGCCGCAGCCCCCTTGATCGTCCTCGCCATCGCGGCGGCGGGGTGGCTCGGCTTCACCGGCATCGCCGTCAGCCGCGCCGTTTTGCCGCCCGAATCAGCCGGGCTGATGCTGGCGGCCTTTCCGCTGCACGCCGACGACGACGAGATTTTCGCCGCGGTGGTGGAAGCCGGCGGCCAAGCGGTGCGGCGCACTTGGTTCCCCGGCGCCTGGGTGGTGGCCAGCGACGACGCCGGCTTCGCCGGCCGGCTGAAAGCGGCGGGAGCCTGGGGCGCATTCGGCCAAGCCCCGGTCGGCATGCCCGAGCTGGGCGGTTGCGCCGTCGTCTCGGTGGAAAGCAATCGCGTCAGAAACATGCGTCTCAACCCTTGACAGCCGCCCCCGTCCCAAGCATGTTGGCCCCCATGACTAATTTCGCTCATCCGCGCGCCAGCGCCCTGCTGCTTCTTATTAACCCGGCGTCCTAAGGCGTCCGGGTTTTCGGCATGGGCCGGTTTAAGATTGCGGCATCCACGGATTAGAGCGGTTTTCTCCCATGATTAGGTTTTTATCCCGGCGGGGGCCGGGGCTGCGACTTAGCGGCGACCGTTCCGCCCGACCGGCGGCGGAGCGGTCGTAAGTCTCGCCCGGCGACACCCCCCCAAGGACGCTAAAAAAGACATTCAGGAGCCATCCCCGTGACCAATCAATCCGCCGCCGCCCGCCGCATGCCGGTTGAAAAATACGTTCCCTACCAGCCGGTTTCCCTGCCTGACCGCCAATGGCCCAACCGCGTCATTGAAAGCGCGCCGATGTGGTGCTCGGTGGATTTGCGCGACGGCAACCAAGCCTTGATCGAGCCGATGGGTTCCGACCGCAAGCGCCGCATGTTCGACATGCTGTTGAAGATGGGCTTTAAGGAAATCGAAGTCGGCTTTCCCGCCGCCTCGCAAACCGATTTCGATTTCTGCCGCGAATTGATCGACAGCGGCGCCATTCCCGACGGCGTCACCATCCAAGTGCTGACCCAGGCGCGCGAGGAATTGATCCGACGCACCTTTGAAGGCATCCGCGGCGCCAAGCGGGCGGTGGTCCACATCTACAACTCGACCTCGGAACTGCAACGCCGCGTCGTGTTCGGCATGGACCGCCAGGGCATCATCGACATCGCCGTCGCCGGCACCAAGCTGGTCAAGGAATTGACCAAGACCATCCCTGACACCGAGGTGGTGTTGCAGTATTCGCCGGAAAGCTTCACCGGCACTGAGCTGGACTTCGCGGCGGAAATCTGCGACGCGGTGGCCGACGCCTGGGAAGCCTCCCCCGACAATAGGATGATCGTCAATCTGCCGGCGACGGTGGAGATGCACTCGGTCAACATCCACGCCGACCAGATCGAATGGTTTTGCCGCAACGTCAAGCAGCGCGAGCGCTTCATCGTCTCCTTGCATCCGCACAACGACCGCGGCACCGGCGTGGCGGCGGCGGAATTGGGCTTGATGGCCGGGGCCGACCGGGTGGAGGGCACGCTGTTCGGCAACGGCGAGCGCACCGGCAACGTCGATATCGTCACCCTGGCCTTGAACATGTTCACCCAAGGCGTCGATCCGGGCTTGGTGATCGACGACATTAACGAGCTGGTCCGGGTGTCGGAATACTGCACCCAATTGCCGGTGCATCCGCGCCATCCTTACGCCGGCGAATTGGTGTTCACCGCGTTTTCCGGCTCGCATCAGGACGCCATCAAGAAGGGCCTGAAGGCGCTGAAGGATTCCAACGGCCAGAAGTGGGAGGTCCCTTATCTGCCCATCGACCCGCGCGACATCGGCCGCACCTATGAGGCCGTGATTCGCATCAACAGCCAATCGGGCAAGGGCGGCATCGCCTATATTCTGGAAACCGAGTACGGCATTGAGTTGCCGCGGCGCTTGCAGATCGAATTCTCCAAAGTCGTGCAGAAGAAGGCTGACGAGACGGGCAAGGAATTGTCCCCCGCCGTCATTTGGGAAGCCTTCAACGAGGAGTACCTGAACCGGCCCAGCCCGAAGCTGGAGTTGGTCGACCACGGCACTGAACCGCGCGGCCCCGGCCACGGCCCGCGCACCGTCACCGCGGTGGTCAAGCTGGACGGCGTTGAAAAGCGCATCCGCGGCGTCGGCGCCGGGCCGGTGGACGCCTTCATGGACGCGCTGCGCAAGGAATGCGGCGTCGACATGCATGTGGTGGACTATCGCGAACACGGCGTCGGCATGGGCGAAGACGCGCAAGCCGCGGCGTTCTTTGAGATGAAGTATGGCGACGACCAGCATATTTTCGGCGTCGGCATGGACCCGGACATTGTGACCGCGTCGCTGCGCGCCATCGTGTCGGCGGCCAACCGCATGGCGGCGAAGCTGGGCTGAATCGCAGAGGGAGGAGGCGCAGGGCGCTTCCTCCCTCAGACGCTAAGTTAAGGAAGCTGGCCGAGAAATAGAGCGTTTCGTCGTCACACCGGCGAAGGCCGGTGTCCAGCGTAAGGCGCGATCAGCGCCGATATGACTCGCATGGCGCGCGGACGCGCGCACTGGACACCGGCCTTCGCCGGTGTGACGGA
>CALGOL010000652.1 GCA_937960755.1 uncultured Azospirillum sp. | reverse complement strand
CGAGCGGCGGAGAATGATGCGACAGCGCCGCCGTCGGGCGGCGGCAGGATGCGGCCCGCCACCTCCACCGGCGCTTCCGGCCGATCAACGAAGTAAGGAGCGTACAGCGCCTGGCGCAGCGTCGCCGGCGCGCCAGACAGCAGGGTAAGATCAACGTCGCGCCAGTCTTCGCCCGACATGTTCTCCAGCACCGCCCAGCCTTGCAGCGCGCCCGTGTCCGCAACCTTCGGGTTTAAGGTGAGGCGGTAGCTCGCCTTCCACAGCGGCGCCGCGGCGACGAAAGCCACCCGCACGGTTCGTTCGGCATTGTTGTCGGCGCGGATATGCACGGTCAGCCGGCGGCGTTCGCGCTTCGCCTGGGTCGCCAGGGCTTGCAAGCCGGCTTCCAACTGACCTTGCAGCTTGGGATCGGAGAAACGCAGCGATTCGGCGTCTTCCAGGATGACTTGGCGCACGCCTTCCGCCGTATTGAGCGCGAGGCGATGGCGTTGAACGATTCCGCCGCCGTTGGGCAGTTGAACGGTCTCCGGCGTCACTGACAGCACCCGGCCGCGGGCGGCCTGCGGTCCGTACGCCTCCACCTCCGCGCCGCGCAAGGCTTGCAGCAGCGCGGCGGGCGAGGCGAGATCGTCGGCAGAGAAGGGCGTTTCGCGGAACGCGCTGTCGGCGGCGTCCGCCCCCGGCAGGCTCACCGAACCGACGACGCCCTTGTCGTCATAGACCACGACGCTTTTCAGCACGTCGTCCACTTGGTCGCGCCGCACCTCCAGCGTCAGGTCGGCGCCGCCGCTGACGTCCGCCTGATATTCGAAGTAACCGACGCCGCCGGTGGAGAGCGCGACGCGCTTCAGCGTCAAATCAGCGGCGGAAGCCGATCCGACGGCGGAAATCAGCGCAAGAGCGGACGCTCCCGCAGCCCACGAGGCGGAACGGCGATATCGCATCAATCAATCCACTTGTTAATCAGGAGCCGGAATGATCCTTGCGGTCATAATGGCTCTTAATTTGTGAAAATATAAAGGCGAGGCAGCCGGCGAACACCAGCCAGCCGCCGACATGGAACGCCGAATCGGCGGCGCGCGACGCCGCGAACAAGCCGAAAAAGCCCATCAAGCCGGCCAAACCGCCGACGATCCAAGGACCGCTGCCCGTCATTCTTCCCTCCCGAAACATGGCTGAGCAAATATTATCGCCGAAAGGCGCCGCGACAACGGGCGGATGCGCGATTCATCGACTTCCCAAGCGTCAAGGAGTGTGTTAGACAGCTTTCAAGTCGGGAGGGCGCCTGCGCTGGTTCGCGGGCGTCTTCTCTGTTGTTTTAACCAAATCCGCCTCGTGAACAGGCTCCTAGAAAGGGTGACGTTCCGCCGTGCAAGTGCTCGTCCGTGACAACAATGTCGATCAGGCCCTCCGCGCGCTGAAGAAGAAGATGCAGCGCGAAGGCATCTTCCGGGAAATGAAGCTGCGCCGGAACTATGAAAAGCCGTCCGAAAAGCGCGCTCGCGAAAAGGCGGAAGCGGTTCGCCGCACCCGCAAGCTGCTGCGCAAGCGGATGGAGCGTGAAGGCTACTAAGCCGCTCGTCCAGCGGGTCGCCCTGGCGGCGGCCCGCTCGCGTCGCTTCTTCGGTCTCGCCGGGACGACGCCGACACAACGCCCATAGACCGACAGAGGGTTTTGCTCCCGTGAGTGCCGTGTCGGATGTGCGCCGTGAAACGGCGCCAGGGATTGCCGCCCGCAAGGGAGGCGATCCTATTGTCGTCTTGACCGCCTATACGGCGCCGATGGCGACGTTGCTCGACCCCCATGTCGATGTGCTGCTGGTCGGCGATTCGCTGGGAATGGTCCTTTACGGCTTCGATTCGACGCTGCCGGTCAGTCTGGATATGATGATCGCCCATGGCGGCGCCGTCGTTCGCGGCTCCAAGCGCGCCTGCGTCGTCGTCGACATGCCGTTCGCCAGCTATCAAGAATCGCCGGCGCAAGCCTTCCGTTCCGCCGCCCGCGTCATGGCTGAAACCGGCTGTCAGGCGGTCAAGCTGGAAGGCGGGGCAGAGATGGCGGAAACCATCGCTTTTCTCACGCAGCGCGGCGTTCCGGTGATGGGCCACGTCGGGCTGACGCCGCAATCCGTCAATACGCTGGGCGGCTATCGCGCGCTGGGCCGTAATGAGGCCGTGGCCGAACGTATCGTCGCCGACGCGAAAGCCGTCGCCGAGGCCGGGGCCTTCTCCGTCGTCGTCGAAGGGGTGATGGAGCAGCTGGGCCGCCGCATCACCCAGGAAATCGCCATCCCGACCATTGGCATCGGCGCCTCGCCGGCTTGCGACGGACAGGTGCTGGTGTCCGACGACATGCTGGGCTTGTTCACCGAATTCACGCCGAAATTCGTCAAGCGCTTCGCCAATCTGGGCGACGCGGTCGGCGAAGCCGCCGCCGCCTACGCCGCAGAGGTCAAGGCGCGCAGCTTTCCCGGCCCTGAACATTGTTTTGGCCTTAAAAAAGCGTGAGCGCCGCCGCCGCATCGGATATATTGCAACGCAACATGCGTAGACTTTATCACCACCCGCTTTCCGCCGCCGCCAGGCTCGCCCGCATCGTGCTGGCGGAAAAGGGCGTGCCGTGCGAATTTGTGCTGGAAAAGCCGTGGGAGCGCCGCGACGATTTTCTGGCGCTGTCGCCGGCTGGCGAAGTGCCGGTGCTGGAGGAGGCCGACGGGGTGGTCGCCGCCGGCGCCTGGACGGTGGTGGAGTATCTCGAGGAAGCCTATCCGAATCACCCGCTGCTGCCGCGGGAAGTGGCGGGACGGGCGGAAGCGCGCCGGCTGACCGAATGGTTTATGGTCAAGTTCGACCGCGAAGTGACGGAAAATTTGGTGGGTGAAAAGTTGCTGCGCCGGTTGTCGGGCGAAGGGCACCCCCACGCCGCCGCCATCCGGGCCGGTCTCGCCAATATTCACTATCACCTTGACTACATCGCCTATCTGTCTGAACGGCGCGCCTATCTGGCCGGCGATCACTTGACCCTGGCCGATCTGGCCGCGGCGGCGCAGCTTTCCACCGTGGATTATCTTGGCGATGTGCCGTGGGATCAAGCGCCCGAGGCTAAAGAGTGGTACGCTAGAATAAAATCACGACCCAGCGTCCGCGCGGTGTTGGCGGACACCATTCCCGGTTGTCCGCCGCCGCGGCATTATGCGGATCTCGATTTTTAGTATTTTCGTCACATTACCGAACAGAAAGATCTTGTCTCCGCTACGGTCTTCCCTGCTACGATGAACGGAGTATGCGGAGGGGGCGGATGCGGTTCGGCTTAACGGCGTTTCTGGCGTTTTTTATCGGCGCGGTTGGCGCGATTGGCGTGACGCGCGCTGAAGAAGCGGCGCGCGCCGATGTGGTGCGCATCGGGCTGACCGCCACCAGCCAGACCTTTTCCGCGGTGGACGCCAGCGGCGGCCTTTCCGGTTTCAATGTCGAGATCGTTAACGAGATTTGCCGCCGCATCAATCGGCCGTGTGAACTGAAAGAATATCCTTTTCGCGACATCATGCCGATGGTGGCGGCCGGAACGCTGGATGTCGGGGTCGCCAATCTGCTGAAAACGCCGGAACGGGCGCGCCAAGTGCTGTTCACCGCGCCTTATTGGCGCTCCACCTCCAGCTTCGTCGGCAAAAGCGCCGCTAAGCTGCCCCATTTATCGGCGTTACTGACCGAGTACAGGGTTTGCGTCATCGCCGCCACCCGGCAGGACGCCTTCTTGCGCGGGCTGCCCGGCGCCGACGACAAATCGATCAAGGCGCTGCCCTCCAACCGGGAAACTTTGCTGGGACTGCGCGACGGGCTGTGCGATTTCGCCCTGGTGCCCACCGTGCAGGCGCTGGCTTTTTTGCGCGCCGCGGAAGGGATCGGCTTCGGCTTCGTCGGTCTGCCGCTGATGGATCAAGGCTTGGGCGGCGAGGTGCATTTGGTGGTTACGCCCAAACGCCCGGAACTGTTGAAAGAGGTGGACGAGGCGCTCAAAGGTCTGATTCGCGAAGGCGTTCATGAGCGCATCTCGCGTCGCCACTTCCCCTTTAGCATTCTTTAACGATACTGGGGGCGTCGGGACGTGCGGCCGATCTCTCCCTCATCAAGCGGCGTAGAAATGACGCCGCCACGCATCGGGTCGCTGCGCAGCCGTTCGGTGTGGCTCACCACGCTGGTCTGTTTGGTGTTCATCGGCAGCGTCGGCCTTTCCATCGTCACCGCGGTCAATGTCCGCGAAGTGGCGAGCCGCGCCGGGGCGGAAGCGGCGCCGGCGATGATGGACAAGCTGCATGGCGTCGGCAATGCCGAGCGCTTGATCGCGCTGGGCGATCAACTGGCTTCGGCCGACCGGCGAGAATTGTGGCTGCAAGCCGGCGTCGCCATGCAGGCGCTGATCTATCACCCCACGCTGCACCACCAGTTTCCTGACCGTCTGGCGCTGGAAGGGTTGTACCGCACGGTTGGCGAGATTATGGCGCTGCGCGACGAGGCGGAGACGCTGGCTGGCGTCGCCGGCGCGACGCCGTCGGTTGACCTGCAACTGGGCCTATCGGCGCGGGTGCAGAGCCTGTGGACCGAGCAGCGGGCGGCCTTGAGC
>CALGOL010000651.1 GCA_937960755.1 uncultured Azospirillum sp. | reverse complement strand
GGCGTTGTTCGCCGACGGCGTGGCGCCGGTTAGCGCCGCGGCGGCGATGTCGGGCGAGGAGCCCTTGACGGTGATCGGGCCTTCCCGCGAAGTGACCGAGTTTCTCAACCGGTTGGGAGTGAAATCGCCCCTGGCGGCGTCGGCTCGCGTCACGGGGCGAGCGTGGACCGGGCGCACCCGCAGCGGCCGCGCCATCTTGGCGGCGGAAGCCAACGACGCGGAATCGCTCGCCGCCATGGCCCGTCCTTTGCCGCATTATCGCCGCGAAAGCTGGATAACCTTCAACGGCCGTTCGGTGCTGGGGCATGGCGTTTGGGCGGCCGGCGACGGCGGTCTGGTCCGCTTGCTGGACGGCGCGGCGAAATAGACGGAATCGAACGATTTGACGCGGCGCCGCATAGGTTTCCTATTGAAGCGCGCCGCGCCGACCACCATGGTAGCGCTGACGCGCATTTCACCGAACGGGAACGGCCTTGGACTGGATTGAGTGGCTGCAAAGCTGGGGCGACTGGTTTTACCCCCTGGCGTTCGCTTGGTCGTTTTTTGAGGGCGAAACTTTCGTCATCTTCGGCGGCATCGCCGCCCACATGGGGATTCTCGATCTCAAGCTACTAATCGTCACGGTGTGGATCGGTAGTTTCTGCGGCGATCAGTTGTGGTTTTTCATCGGCCGGCGCTGGGGCAATCAGGCGCTGGCGCGTTTTCCGTCCGCTCAGGCCCGCACCGCGGTGGTGCTGACGTGGCTGGAGCGCTACGGCGTTCTGTTCATTTTGTCGTTCCGGTTTCTGTATGGCGTGCGCAACGTCGCCTCGGTGGCGTTGGGCACGTCGAAGCTGCCGTGGATAAAGTTCTTGTTCTGGAACTTCATCGCCGCCGGCCTGTGGGCCTTCAGCTTCGCCGGCGCCGGCTATTTGCTGGGCGAAGCGGCGGCGCAGGTCGGCGCCTATGGCCCCAAGGTGCTGGCCGGCGTGGTGCTGCTGGTGATTGTGGCGGTTTTGGTTTGGCGGGCTTACGTCAAGCGCCGCGGCGCCAAGGTGGCCGCCGTGGCGGTTCAGCCGCCGGACGAACAGCTTCCGGCGCCCAACGCTGCGGCTGAAAAGACGCCGGCGGCGGTGGAGTAGCCGTTCAGTCCGCCAGTATTCAGTCCGCCAGTATTCAGTCTGGCGGCCTTCAGTCTGGCAGCCGTTCGATCCATACCGCCGTCAGGTCGTCGCGCAGCGGGCGGCGGCGACAGGCGAAAAATTCTTGCAGCAGGGCGGCCAGAGGGTCGGCGGGGTTGGCGCGCTGCGCCAGATCCACCAGCGCCGGCACGGCGTTCAGCCCCAGCGCCCGACCGCCTTCGTCCACCGTTTCAGTCAGCGCGTCGGAATAGAGGAACAGTCGCGCGCCGGGCGGGAAGGCGGCGCGGCGTTCGTGGTAGAATCCCGACCGAGACACCCCCAGCACAAGTCCGGTGGAATCCAGCGCCACCGGCTCCTCTCCCCGCAGCGCCAGCACCGGCGGCGGCGCGCCCGCCCCGGCGTAGGTCATTGCATTCTGGTCGAGATCGATTACCCCGTAAAACGCGGTGGCGAACTGGCCGACCGGCAACACCCCTTTCAGCGCCGCGCCCAGCGCCGCCAGCCATTCCGCCGGCCGCGCGCGGTCGGCGTCCACCCGGTCGATCAGCGTGTGCAGGCGAAAGGTGTTGATGGCGGCGGTGATGCCGTGCCCGGCGAAATCGGCGATCAACACGCCGAAGCGACGGTCGTCAAGGGGGTAGAGCTGCCAAAAATCGCCGCCCAATTCCGATGAGGTTTCAAAATGCGAGCGCACGGCGACGCCGTAGCGGGCGCCCAGCTTGGTCACCAGCGCCGGCTCCGGCAACAACGACATCTGCATGTCGCGGGCGCTGCGCAATTCGCCGTTCAGCCGTTCGCGAAAGGCGGTCAGGTCTTTGAACAGCAGGCGTTTTTCCAATTGCTGACGCACGCGGGCGACGCATTCGCCGGCGCGGATCGGCTTGGTGATGTAGTCGTTGCCGCCGGCGGCGAAGCAGCGCACTTGTTCATCTTCGCTGTCGAGGATGGTTTGGAACAGCACCGGCAGCGCGGCGAATTGCGGAATCTCCCGCAGGCGGCGGCACATCTCCAGCCCGTCCATCCGCGGCATCTCGACATCCAGCAGCACCAGATCGGGCAAAAAACGCTCAACCTTGCGCAAGCCTTCTTCACCGTCGCCAGCGAACTCCACCTCGCCGACGCCGGCGCGGGAAATCAGCATCGCCAGGGTTTTGCGGTTGAACGCGTTGTCGTCGACGATCAGCACCCGGCAGCGGGATAGGTCAAGAGCATGGTTCATGGCGGCCGTCGCGAAGCAGGATGAAAGGGCGAACGCCGGCCCGGCCGGGCGACGCGATGTCAGACCTCAAAACGCAAGGTGGTGCAGCGGCCGCCGTCGCCGATGGTTAAACCATCCGCCAGCGCCCGCATGAACAAAAACCCGCGCCCCGACCGGGCGGCGCCGTCGGGCTGCAAGCGCAACTCGCCAACGTCGAAGCCGTTTCCTTCATCAGCGACCGACATCAGAACTTCGCCGTCGCGCCAACGCACATAAACATCAATGCGGCGGGCGCGGCATTGCGGGTCGCGCAACCGCTCGTTTATCAGTTGGCTGAACACCCGATAGCCTTCCGGCTGGTCCTTGGCGCTGGAATCGACGCCGAGATTGCCGTGGGTGACGCCGTTCGCCACCGCTTCGTGCAGGCACAACTCGACCGGGGCGCGGCGGTCCAGCGGCAGCACGCCGCGTTCGGTCAGCGCGTCGCAAATCAGCATGGCGGGCTGCGCGCTCATCGCCGTGGTGGTGGTGAGCGACAGGTAGATCGACTGATCGTCAGCCGGCACGCCCAACCAAGTCTCGCCGGCGCCGCCGTCGTCAGACAGTTCGATGATGTGCGAAACGCGGTCGCGCAGCGCCGCCGCCAGCGCGTCCCGATCACAATCATGGGCCAGCAGGGCCGCCACCCATTCCCCCGCCGGGCGCGGCCATTCTTCCGGCCGTTCGGCGTCGCCGAAGCGTCGG
>CALGOL010000650.1 GCA_937960755.1 uncultured Azospirillum sp. | reverse complement strand
GCAACGCCAGCGCAATCCCGTTCTGCTGTTTCCCAATCGGCACGGCGGATTTCCAGGCGCGTGCACCGCGAGGACACCGCTCGATCGCGGCGGCGGCTTTGGCGGCGGCGGCGATTTTAGGCATGGCGCAAGATGCGGAGGGAGAAACGCCGGACGGCGCTTCAGCCGACGGCGCGCCGGAGGACGGCGGCGGAGATGGCGGCGGGGACGGCGGCGGCAATTGAGCAAAACGGCGGCGGAACGCGAGGCATGAAGATACTAGTGATCGAAGACGACCGTCAGGCCGCGGCCTACCTCGCCAAGGGCTTGCGGGAATCCGGCCATGTGGCGGAGGTGGCGCACGACGGCAAGGAAGGGCTCTATCTGGCGGGGGCCGAGCTTTACGACGTGATGATCGTTGATCGCATGCTGCCGGGACGCGACGGCCTGTCGCTGGTGGAAGTGCTGCGCGCCGCCGGCAACGACACGCCGGTGCTGTTCTTGTCAGCCATGGCCAGCGTTGACGATCGGGTGAAGGGCCTGCGCGCGGGCGGCGACGACTACCTTACTAAGCCTTACGCCTTCGCCGAGTTGCTGGCGCGGATTGAAATTCTCGGACGGCGGGCGCGCGGGCCGGGGGCGGGCGGCGGCGGTCCCCCCACCAAGCTGACGGTGGGGGATTTGGAGATTGACCTCTTGGGCCGGCAGGCCCGGCGCGCCGACAAGGTTATCGACCTGCTGCCGCGGGAATTCGCCCTGCTGGAATTCCTGATGCGCAACGCCGGCGCCGTGGTGACGCGCACCATGATGCTGGAAAGCGTGTGGGATTATCATTTCGACCCGCAAACCAACGTCATCGACGTTCATATCGCGCGGCTGCGGCAGAAGATCGACCGCGATTTCGCCTATCCGCTGATCCACACCGTGCGCGGGGCGGGCTATTGCCTGAAGGCTCCCGACGACGCCGCCTGATAACGACAACGCTAGGCCGCCCCTTTGTTTCTGATCCACGCCACCACGACCTTTCGCCTTGCGCTGCTGTATCTCGGGCTGTTCGTCGGCTCGGTCATCGTCGTGCTGCTGGTCGCCTATCGCTTCACCGCCGGCTTCATGGAAGAGGAAATGGCGGCCTCGGTGGCGCTGGAGCTGAGCGCCATCAAGGAGCGCTACGAACGCAGCGGCGTCGCCGGACTGGTGGAGGCGGTGCAGGAGCGCGCCGCGGCCCCTCATTCCAACGGCGTCTATCTGCTGGCCGGGCCGAATGGCCGCAGCGCCGCCGGCAACCTGGGCTCCTGGCCGTCCGGGCCGCCCGACGCCGCCGGTTGGGTCCATTTCAAGGTGGCCGACTCCAATCGCCCGGACGGCAGCCCGGTCACCGCCAAGGCGGTGGTGTACGTTTTTCCGGAACGCTTTCGTCTGCTGGTGGGGCGGGACATGAGCGACCTCGACGCTTTGCGCAGCCGCATGGTGGAATCGCTGGGCTGGATCGTGCTGGTGACCGGCGCCTTGGGGCTGGCGGGGGGCGGGCTGCTCAGCCGCAGCGCGTTGCGCCGGGTGGAGGCCATCAACCGCACCGCCCAACGCATCGTCGCGGGCGATCTTAGTAGGCGCATTCCGGCGCTGGGCGGCGGCGACGAAATCGACCGGCTGGCCGGCACGCTCAACGTCATGCTGGATCGCATCGAGCAGTTGATGAACGGCGTGCGCCATGTGTCGGAAAGCATCGCCCACGATCTGCGCACGCCGTTGACCCGCATGCGCTCGCGCATCGAATTGACCTTGCGCGAGCCCGAGGCCGACGCCGAGCGTTGCCGCGTCGCGCTGGAGGAAACGCTGGAGGAGGCCGACCGCCTGCTCGCCACCTTCGCCGCGCTGATGTCGATCGCCGAGGCCGAGTCGGGGGCGCGGGGACGGGATTTCAGCCCGGTCGATCTGGGGGCGGCGGCGGCCTTGGCGGCGGAACTCTATGAGCCGGTGGCGGAAGACAAAGGCGTTCACCTGTCCTTGCATGTCGAGCCGGCCCCGCCGGTGCAAGGCGTGGCGCCGCTGCTGACCCAGGTGGCGGCCAACCTGTTGGATAACGCGGTAAAATTCACGCCTCCGGGCGGCAAAGTCGTCGTGTCGGTCGGCGCCCACCCCAAAGGCGGCGGCGTGGTGCTGACCGTGGCCGACAGCGGCCCCGGCATTCCGGCGGCGGAGCGCGAGCGGGCGCTGCAACGTTTCGTTCGCCTCGACCAGTCGCGCGCCACGCCGGGCAACGGGCTGGGGTTAAGTCTGGTGGCCGCCGTTGCGCGGTTGCATGGCGCCGTCCTGACCCTGTCGGAAGGCGAAGGGCAGGGCGATCAGCCGGGACTTGCGGTTACGCTGTTCTTTCCGGCGGATTCGCCACGGTCGTAATGCGCGCAACAAATGTTAACCAATAATTAGCCAAGATCAGGCGATGTTTTAAGCAGGCGCGCCGCCCTGCCGACGTTTTATCGCGACGGAAGACGCCGCGGGCGAAAAGGCGGTGAATTCAGCTATGACGACCACGACCCTGCTGTTGATCGCCATTTTGGTGATTATGGTCGTCGCGGCGCCGCTGGTGGCGCTGATGAAGGATTTTCTGCCGGCGCAGGTCGAAAAAGCCGCCAATCTGGATCAGAATGAAAATCGGATCTATGTGCTGCATTCCGAACTGCACGAGTCCCAAGCGCAACTGAACGCGCTGATGGCGCGGCGCAATCAGCACTCGGCGGAAATCCACCGCATCGACAGCGACGCGCGCAAGATTGAGAAATCCATTCGGGAAATTGAAAATCAGCCGCCGTTGTTCGTGCACGAAGTGGGCGAGCCGCGCGGCAATCTGACCAAGTTTCTGGTCAACGTGACATTGACCAAGGCCAGCGGCGAAACCCGCTCGGCGCCGGTCAACCCGATCTGGCGCTGCGCCAACGTCGCCGAAGTGTGGGCGTCGTCGCAGGACGAGGCCAAGCAGATGGTGGAAGTCACTTTCCCGTTTAAGCTCGGCTATAACAAGTCGTTCCAGCGTCCGCCGCCGCCGGCGGCTAAAAAGCCGGAGGAGGCGGCGGCTCCGCCTGCGCCG
>CALGOL010000649.1 GCA_937960755.1 uncultured Azospirillum sp. | reverse complement strand
GCCGGTGGGCGCCACCTTGTCGATGGCGGCGCGCACCTGCCCCACCGACGGGGCGCGGCCCACCAACTCGACGTCGCCGCCCGCCCGCAACTTCAACTCGGCGTTTTCGCGGCGCAGCCGAGCCGCCTCCACCGCGCGCTCCACCATCAAAATCAGCCGGTCGGCCTTGAACGGCTTTTCGATGAAGTCGTAGGCGCCGATTTTGATCGCCTGCACCGCAGTTTCAATCGTGCCATGGCCGGAAATCATGATGACCGGCAAATCCGGGTGATCGCGCATCAGGCGTTCAAGGATTTGCAAACCGTCAAGCTTCGATCCCTGCAACCAGATGTCCAGCACCACCACGCTGGGCCGCCGCGCCGCCACCTGTTGAAAGGCTTGGTCGGAATTGGCGGCTTCGCGGGTTTTCATGCCTTCGTCGTCCAGCACGCCGGCGATCAGCATGCGGATGTCGGCTTCGTCGTCGACGATCAGAACGTCATGCGCCATGGGCCTGCAACCTCGCGTCAAGCGGCCCGGCCGCGGCGGCGGCGGGCGCGTCGTTGAGGGAATTTTCGTTGGAAGAAGAAAGCTCGACCAGCGGGAAGACCAGCGACACCCGCGCGCCGCCGGCCTCGCCGTCGTCGAGGGTCAGCAACCCGCCGTGGTCTTCCATGATCTTCTTGACGATGGCGAGGCCGAGCCCGGTGCCCTTGGCCCGCGTCGTCACGTAAGGTTCAGTCAGCCGGTCGCGCTGGTCTACCGGAAGGCCCTTGCCGTTGTCCTCCACCGACAGCACCACTTGGCTTTGGGTGCGGGCCACCTTGATCGCGATGCGACCGTCGGCCAGCGGCGGTTCGCCGTCGCCCGGCGGCTCGCGGCCTTCGATGGCGTCGGCGGCGTTTTGCAGCAGATTGGTCAGCGCTTGCGCCACCTGACGGCTGTCGCAAGGCAGGGTCAGGGGCGGGGCCGGCAGGTCGGATTCATAGCGGATCTTGCCGGCGTGGGCGCTGGCTTGCAGGAACACCGCCTGTTTAATCAGGTCCAGCAGGTCCACCGGCTTCATCACCGGCTGCGGCATGCGGGCGAAGGCCGAGAACTCGTCCACCATGCGGCGGATGTCGTCCACCTGACGAATGATGGTGTCGGTGCAGAGCGTAAAGACTTCGGTGTCGCCCGATGGTTCTTTTTCGCCGGAAATCTCTTTCAAATAACGCCGCTTCAGCCGTTCCGCCGATAATTGGATGGGGGTCAGCGGGTTTTTGATTTCATGGGCGATGCGCCGCGCCACGTCGGCCCACGCCGCCATGCGCTGCGCCGACACCAGTTCGGTGATGTCGTCGAAGGTGACGACGTAGCCGCCGCGCCGCCCGGCCCCTTCGGCGGCGATGCGCACCAGCAGCGTCAGCACGCCGCGGCCAGGGCGGCGGACATGCACCTGATCTTGCGCCACCTTGCCGGCGCGCTTGGGCGCTTCCGCCAGCAAATCGGCCATTTCGGCGGAGTATTCCGCCAGCCGGCGGCCGATCATCTTTTCCGGGTCGTCGACCCCCAGCAGCCGCGCCGCCGACAGATTAGGCAGATGAATGATCCCGTCATGGTCCAGACCGATGACCCCGGCCGACACGCCGAACAGCACGGTTTCAGTAAAGCGGCGCCGCTCGTCCAACGCCGCGTTGGTGTGCAACAGCTCGCGGCGCTGTTCTTCGATTTCGGTGGTCATGCGGTTGAAGGCGCGGGCCAGCAGGGCCAACTCGTCCTCGCCCTTCGGCTCCTCCACCCGCACCGTCAGATCACCGGAGCGCACCCGCTCGGCGGCGCCGATCAGCGTGCCGATCGGGCCGACCAGCTTGGAGGCGAGGTTAAGCCCCGCCCACACCGCCGCCAGCAGCAGCAGGAGCGCCACCACGACGAACACCAGCGTAAAGGTGATTTGCAGCGTGCCGCGCTGGCCTTCCAACTCGCGATAGAGTTTAACCGCGCCCTGCGCCGCCTCCATATGCCCCAGCACCTTGGGCTCCACAAGGCGGCCGACGTAAAGATAGGTGTCGACGAAGCGGTCGAGCCGCACCACGGCGCGCACCCGGTCTTCCTGCTCGGCGACGATCAACGCCACCTCGCCGCCTTGCGCCGCGGCCAGGGTTTCGTCGCTGACGCCGTCCAGCTCCAGCGCGAAAATCAGCCCGGAACGGACGACGACGCGACGGGATTCGCCGTGGAACACCGCCGCTTCCGACAGCGCCCGCAGCATGGATTGGGTGGAGACGATGCGCTCCAGCCGGCCGGGGTCGCCGGCCAGCCACGGCGCGTCCTGATTGATGTCGGCGGCCATCGCCAGCGCGTCGGCGCGGATGTTTTGCTGGTGTTCGTGCAGATAAGCGGTCGCCACCTCCAGCGATTCATTGACCGCGGTGCGCACTTGGTCGCTGAACCAAGCCTGAATCGCCACCTGCAGGAACACCGCGGCGAACACCGCCATGAACACCGCCGGCGCCGCCGCCAGCAGGCTGAACACCAGCACAAGGCGAACATGCAGCCGCGCCCCGGCGTGGCCGCGCTTGCGGCCGATCATGATGCGCACCAGCCGCCGCGCCACCAGCATGCCCAGCAGCAGCAGCAGCACCAGATCGAGGGTGAGCAGGAAAATAACGGTGGTCGGGTCGGCGGTCCCGATCAGCGGATTTTGCGTCAGCGCGGCGTAAGTGGCGACGCCCGCCGCCAGCGCCGCCGCCGAC
>CALGOL010000648.1 GCA_937960755.1 uncultured Azospirillum sp. | reverse complement strand
CCCACGCCCCGGCCGGCCGGCTGCGCGTCACCGGCCAGCACGAAGCGGTGCTGGTGATCCGCGTCGACGGCGCCGTGGAGATTATCGACACCCTGGAACTCGGCATGCCGTTGGGGTTGGTGGACGACATCTCCAACTTTATCGGCGTCGCCGAGATTGATCTGCGCCCCGGCGACGTCGTCATCCTTTACACCGACGGCGTTACCGAAGCGGCCGACCCGCAACACCGCCTGTTCGGCCTGGAGCGGTTGTGCGAAACGACGCGCGCGGCGCGCGCCGGATCGGCGGACGACATCAAGCAAGCGGTGCTGGACGCGGTCGCCAGTCATATCGGCGTTCAGCCGATCTGGGACGATTTGACGCTGGTGGTGTTAAAACAGCGCTAAGCTGACACGCCTGATGTTTTCCCGGCATAATGCGGCGACCCAAAATAGTTCGCCGCCTCATCAAAAAAGGGAAACCGGCAAATGTCGCGCAGCACCGTCCTTCGCCCGCTGTTGGCCCTGCTCGCCGCGCTGCTGTTCAGCGCGCCCGCCCTCGCCGCCGAACCGGAAACCCTGACGGTGGGGGTGGAGGAGTTGGACTATTACCCCAGCTACGCCCTGCGCGACGGCCAGTATGTCGGCGCGGCGCGGGAGATTTTGGACGCTTTCGCCGCGGCGGCGGGCTTGCGCTTCGATTATCGGCCGCTGCCGGTCAAGCGGCTGTACGCGGATCTGTTCACCGGCGCGGTGGATTTGAAGTTTCCCGACTCGCCCGACTGGAACCCGGCCGGCAAGCAAAACCAGAACGTCCTCTATAGTCTGCCGGTGCTGCCCTACATCGACGGGGTGATGGTGCGGCCGGAGCGGCTGGGCGGCGGGTTGGAAAGCTTTAAGGTCCTCGGCACCGTCAGCGGCTTCACGCCGTTCGCCTGGCTGGACGAACTGGCGAAAGGCAAGATCAAGGTGTCGGAAACCCCGCACATCTCCAGCCTGCTGCGCCAAGCGACGACCGAACGGGTGGACGGCGCCTACGTCAATATCGCCGTCGCCCGCCACCAGCTGCGCCAGTCGCCGGAACTGGCCGATTCGCTGGCGTTCGACCCCGGCTTGCCCCATGCCGCGGGAAACTATCTCGTTTCCTCCATCCGGCGCGGCGACGTGCTGGCGAAGCTCGACGCTTGGCTGGCGGCCAACGCCGACGCGGTGGCGGCGATCAAGAAGAAATACGGATTGGCGGAGTAGTACCGCCCCTCGCCTTACCCGATCCCCAGGCGGCGCAGCGTCCAGCGGCAACGCTCGTCCGGTTCGACGATGTCGGCCGGCATGAAGGCCAGCCGCCCCGCCGGGGCGTAACGCCGGGCCAATTCTTCAATCACCATTTGGGCGTGCAACTGGTGCCACGGGTTGGCGAAGCGCACGCCATCGTCTTCCAGCGGCAGAACGCCCCACGGCAACACCAAAATCAGGTCGAACAGCGTCAACGCCGCGGCGGCGCGTTCAACGAACAGCGCCGTCTCCCGCGGGCTGTCGGCGCCGTAGCCGTTGCAAAACCAGAAAGCCAGAAAATCCAACGGCGTGCGGTCGGCGACGCAGCCTTGCGCCGCCGCCTCCACCAGTCCGGCGACGTCGGCGGCGTCAGCCAGCAGCAAGCTTTGGTGTTCGTCCCGCGACAAGCCGGCCAGGCTGAATCCCGCTTCCAGCCGCGCCCGCATCGCCTCGTGCAGCACCGGCGCGTCCAGCGTCGCGGCCAAGGTCAGCGCCAGCGTAGTCTTGCCGACGCCAGCCGATCCGACAATGCCGATTCGCCATGCTCGCCCCATGCGGTCTCTCATCAGAAAAAAGATTATGCTGCGATGCAGCGCGAACGGCAGCTTACCCCAGCATCGGCTTTGACGCCAGCGCCGCCATGCAGTCCACGCCGCAAGCCTCTTCCAAAGTCACGGACGCGCCGTTACTTTGCCCCGCTCCCGCCCCGATTTCCGCCGGGATCGTTTCAAGCCGATGGAAAGCGATTGCCCGATCATGGCGCGCCGCCTGTTACTTGCGCTTGCCGCTCTCGCGAGCTTGTCGCCGCCGGTCTGGGCGGCGCCGCCGCAGCGCATCGTGTCGCTGAACCTGTGCGCCGACCAACTGGTCGCGCTGCTGGTGGAGCCGAGCCGCATCGCGGCGCTATCCAAACTGTCGCGCGACCGATCGCTGTCCTATGTGGCGGAAATGGCCGACAGCCTTCCTCAGGCCCAGCCCAACGCCGAAAGCGTGTTGTCGTTCAAACCCGACATCGTGCTGGCCGGCCGGCTGTCGGCGACCCCCACCGTCAGTTTCCTCAAATCCAAGGGCGTGCCGATCTTGCAAATCAGCCTTTTGTCGTCGTTCGACGGCATCCGCCAGCAAACCCGCAGCGTCGGCAAAGCGCTGGGGGCGGAAGCGCGGGCCGAACAATTGATCGCCGAGATGGACGCGCTGTTGAACGCCGACGCCGATCAAGGCGACGCAAGCGACGGCGGGACCCGGCCGCGCCCATCGGCGCTGACCTGGCAGCCGGGGGGCTTCACCTCCGGTTCCGGCACATTGATCGACGCGGTGCTTGACGCCGCCGGCTTCGACAATCTCGCCAGCCGCCGCGGCCTGAAAGGCTATGGTTTCCTGACGCTGGAAAGCGTGGTGGACGGCCGCCCCGACCTGCTGATTTCCGACGACGCGCTGCCCGACCCGCCGTCGCTGCGCCAATC